>NZ_JAUHUK010000023.1:0-109270 GCF_030417915.1 Pseudomonas sp. C32
GCGGGGCTTTGGTGAACATCAAATTTGGGTATGACAGAAATTCAAAACTGTAGGAGCAAGCTTGCTCGCGATGACGGTGTGTCAGTCAGTATCCACATCGACTGTTCTACCGCTATCGCGAGCAGGCTCGCTCCTACAGTGGGGTTACATCCGCGCCAATGCCTGAGCCAGATCAGCCCGCAGATCGTCCACATCCTCAACCCCCACTGACAACCGCACCAACCCGTCGCCAATCCCCAGTTCGGCGCGGGTGGCGGGTGGAATGGTGGCGTGGGTCATGATCGCCGGGTGTTCGATCAGGCTTTCGACGCCGCCCAGGCTTTCGGCCAAAGCGAAGATCTGCACGCTCTCGAGGAAGCGCTTGGCCCCGGCCAGGTCGCTGTTGAGGTCGAGGGAGATCATCCCGCCGAAACCGCGCATTTGCCGTTGCGCCAGTTCGTGTTGCGGGTGCGAGGGCAGGCCGGGGTAGTAGACCCGTGAGACTTGCGGCTGACGCTCCAGCCATTGCGCCAGCTCCTGCGCGTTGCTGCAGTGACGCTCCATGCGCAAGGCCAGGGTTTTCACCCCGCGCAGGGTGAGGAACGCGTCGAACGGCCCGGCAATGGCGCCGACCGCGTTTTGCAGGAAACCCAGTCGCTCGGCCAGTGCGGCGTTTTGCCCGACCACCGCAATGCCGCCGATCACGTCGGAGTGGCCGTTGAGGTATTTGGTGGTCGAGTGCAGCACGATGTCAAAGCCCAGCTCCAGCGGGCGCTGGATCCACGGGCTGGCGAAGGTGTTATCGGCCACGCAGATGATGCCGCGGTCGCGGCAGGTGCGGGCGATGGCGGCGAGATCGGTGAGGCGCAGCAGCGGATTGCTCGGGGTCTCGACCATGACCATCCGCGTATCGTCCTGCAACGCTGCTTCAAACGCGCCGAGGTCAGTCAGGTCGACGAAGCTGAAGCGATGCCCCGCACTGCGCTGGCGCACCTTGTCGAACAGGCGGAAAGTCCCGCCATACAGGTCGTTGCCGGACACGACATGTGAGCCGGCATCGAGCAGTTCAAGCACCGTGGAAATGGTCGCCAGCCCCGAAGCAAAGGCAAACGCCTGCGTGCCGCCTTCAAGGTCCGCCACACAACGCTCCAGTGCCCAACGCGTCGGGTTGTGCGAGCGTCCATAGTCGAGGCCCTTGTGCACGCCAGGGCTCTGCTGCAAATACGTGGAGTTGGCATAGATCGGCGGCATCAGCGCCCCGGTCGACGGGTCCGGCGCTTGCCCGGCATGGATCACCCGGGTGGCGAAGCCCTGTGCCGGGGCGTTTTTATCCTGTTGACTCATGGCAGGGATCTCCGCAAATGGTTGAGCATGTCGGTTCGGGTGATCAGGCCGTGGAAGCCCGAAGCGTCCTTGATGATCGCCACCAGCCCGCGGCCGAGTTCGGCCTCCAGTTCCGCCAATGTGGCGTCGGGCGCCAGGGTTTGCAGTTTGTCGGTCATGGCGCTGGAGACGGTTTTGCGGAAATGCGCGGCGTCTTCGTGAACGCCCAACAGAATGTCGGACTCGTCGATCACGCCAACCAGTTGCTGCCCGTTCACCAGCACCGGCAATTGCGACACATCGGCCAGGCGCATGCGCTGGAACGCGGTCAACAGCGTGTCATCGGGGCCGACGCTGATCACCCGGCCGTCCTCGAAGCGCCTCGCGACCACGTCGCGCAAGTCGCCGTAGTGCTTGCGTTGCAACAGGCCCTGATCGTTCATCCACTGGTCGTTGTAGACCTTCGACAGGTAACGCGTACCGGTGTCGCACACGAAACTGACCACCCGTTTCGGTTCGGTCTGTTCGCGGCAATAACGCAGCGCCGCCGCCAGCAAGGTACCGGTCGACGAGCCGCCGAGAATCCCTTCGGCACGCAGCAGTTGGCGGGCGTGATCGAAGCTTTCTTCGTCGCTGATCGAATAGGCGTGACGCACGCTGGACAGGTCGGCAATCGACGGGATGAAGTCTTCGCCAATGCCCTCAACCGCCCACGAACCGGGGGTGCCAAGGGTGCCGCTGCGGCTGTATTCGGCCATCACCGAACCGATCGGGTCGGCCAGCACCATTTCCAGGTCCGGTTGCACGCGTTTGAAGAAACGGGTCAGCCCCGTGAGGGTACCTGCCGAGCCAACGCCGACGACGATGGCGTCCACATCATGCTGGGTTTGCGCCCAGATCTCCGGCGCGGTGCTGCATTCGTGGGCCAGCGGGTTGGCGGGGTTGTTGAACTGATCGGCGAAGAACGCATCGGGAATTTCCGCCGCCAGCCGCGCGGCGACGTCCTGGTAGTACTCGGGATGGCCCTTGCCGACATCGGAACGGGTGATGTGCACCTCGGCCCCCATGGCTTTGAGGTGCAAGACCTTCTCGGTGGACATTTTGTCCGGCACCACCAACACCACGCGGTAGCCCTTGGCGCGACCGACCAACGCCAGGCCCAGCCCGGTGTTGCCGGCAGTGGCTTCAACAATGGTGCCGCCGGGCTTGAGGCGGCCATCGAGTTCGGCGGCATCGATCATGGCCAGGCCGATACGGTCCTTGATCGAACCGCCGGGGTTCTGGGATTCGAGTTTGAGAAACAGCGTGCAGGGACCGGTATCGAAGCGGCTGACACGCACCAAAGGCGTGTTGCCGATCAGTTCAAGCACGGCGGGGCGAGAGTTGTCAGGCATGTCGTCACTTCCTTGCGCAAATTCGCACTGGGTGGACATCGGCCGGCGCTGTGCCATCAGGCGTCAATTGCCGGCATTGCGTCGCTAGGACCATAGGCCGGGATCAGCCCACCCGCAACCTTGCACAGCCGACCGGTCGCCTCGACGCTTTTTCCTCGCCAGCGACCACAAAAAACATAATTTCGCTAATCCCCGGCTCCGAACAGAATGCGACCAACACCCTCACACCGATAGCCGCAGCAGAAGAACAACAGTGATCAGAATCGAGGCGGCAGCCATGACCGACCTGAATCAAACCACCTTTCAGAAGTGCACAGCCATGACAGTAGACAAGACCGAAATTGATACGCTTGTAGTGGGTGCCGGCCAGGCCGGCGTGGCCGTGAGTGAACACCTGAGCAAACTCGGTGTGCCACACCTCGTTCTGGAGCGCAATCGTATTGCCGAAGCCTGGCGCACCGGTCGCTGGGATTCGCTGGTGGCCAACGGTCCGGCCTGGCACGACCGCTTCCCGGGGCTGGAATTCGAGGGTCTGGACCCGGATGCCTTCGCCGGGAAAGAGCAGGTGGCTGAGTACTTCGAAGCCTATGCCCGCCAGTTCAACGCGCCGATCCGCACCGGCGTGGACGTGAAGAAAGTCGAGCGCAACGCCGATCGTCCAGGCTTCACCGTTGAAACGTCCGATGGCGTGATCGAAGCCCGACATGTGGTGGTCGCCACCGGTCCGTTCCAGCGTCCTGCCATTCCGCCGATTGCTCCCGAAATCGCCGGCATCACCCAGATTCACTCCGCTCAGTACTACAATCCGCAGCAACTCGCCGAGGGCGCAGTGCTGGTGGTCGGCGCCGGTTCTTCAGGCGTGCAGATTGCCGATGAATTGCAACGATCCGGCAAGCAGGTCTACCTGTCGGTGGGCGCCCATGATCGTCCGCCGCGTGCCTACCGCAACCGCGATTTCTGCTGGTGGCTGGGCGTGCTGGGGGAGTGGGATGCCGAAGCCATGCAGCCCGGCAAAGAACACGTGACCATTGCCGTAAGCGGTGCCCGTGGCGGTCACACCGTGGACTTCCGCCGCCTGGCGCATCAGGGCATGACGCTGGTCGGCCTGACCCAGTCGTTCGACGGCGCTGTGGTGAGTTTCGAAGACAACCTCGCCGACAACATCCGTCGTGGCGATGAAAATTACCTCGCACTGCTCGACAAGGCTGACGCTTATATCCAGCGCAACGGTCTGGACCTGCCACTGGAACCCGAAGCCCGCGCCATGCTGGCGGATCCGGACTGCGTCACCAACCCGATCCTTGAACTGGATCTGCTCAAGGCCGGCGTCACCACGATCATCTGGGCCACCGGTTTTTCCACCGATTACAGCTGGCTGAAGGTCGATGCCTTCAAGGACAACGGCAAACCGCAGCACCAGCGTGGCGTGTCGGCCGAGCCGGGGGTGTATTTCGTCGGGTTGCCTTGGCAGTCCCGCCGCGGCTCCGCGTTCATCTGGGGCGTCTGGCACGACGCCAAGCACATCGCCGACCACATCGTTAAACAGCACACCTATCTCAACTATCGAGATGCGACCCAGCGAGAAGCCGAAGCCACCCGTGCACCTCTTCAGAAAGCCAGCCTCATGGGAGTCCGTTGATGCCTACTCATACCCGCATCCGCATGTTCAACACCAAAGACACCTACCCGAACCAGTCGCTGGACAACGATTTTTGCCAGGCCGTGCGCGCCGGCAACACGGTGTATGTGCGTGGTCAGGTTGGCACCGATTTCAACGGTCAGTTGGTCGGCCTCGGCGATCCGCGCGCCCAGGCCGAGCAGGCCATGCGCAACGTCAAGCAATTGCTGGAAGAGGCGGGCAGCGACCTGAGCCACATCGTCAAGACCACCACTTACCTGATCGACCCGCGCTACCGCGAACCGGTGTACCAGGAAGTCGGCAAGTGGCTCAAAGGCGTGTTCCCGATTTCCACCGGGCTGGTGGTCAGCGCCCTTGGCCAGCCGCAGTGGCTGATGGAAATCGACGTGATCGCTGTCATCCCTGAATAAGGAATTCGCCATGACTTTTTCCATCGTGGGTCGCTGCCCCGAGACCGGGCAGCTGGGCATTGCCATCAGTTCGTCGAGTATCGCCGTCGGTGCGCGTTGCCCGTGGTTGCGGGCCGGTGTCGGCGCGGTGTCGAGCCAGAACATCACGCTGCCGGCCCTCGGCCCGCAGATCCTCGATGAACTGGCCAACGGTTCGGCGCCGCATCAGGCGCTGGACCACTCGTTGACGCGTAACGGCTACAGCCAGTATCGGCAGGTGGCGGTGGTCGATGCCCAGGGTCGCACGGCGGTGTTCAGTGGCAACCATGCACTGGGCATCAACAACGCCGTGGCCGGTGATCAATGCGTGGCAGCCGGAAACTTGCTGGCCAACAGTGGGGTGATCGAAGCCATGGTCGCGGCGTTCGAAAGCAGCGAAGGGTGCCTCGCAACTCGCTTGATGAACGCCTTGCAGGCCGGGCAAGACGCTGGCGGTGAAGCGGGCGAGGTGCACTCGGCGGCCATGTCGGTGGTCGGTGACCTGACCTGGCCGATCGTCGATCTGCGGGTGGACTGGGCCGATGAAAACCCGATTGGCGAGCTGGGTAAACTGTGGACAGCCTACGAGCCACAACTTCAGGATTATCTGACCCGCGCCCTCAATCCGACCCTGGCCCCCTCCTATGGAGTGCCCGGCGATGAGTGAGTTGCGCAGCCGCGCCCTGCTCGAAACGTTGATCGGGTTTGCCACGGTCAGCCGTGATTCGAACCTGGCGCTGATCGAATTCGTGCGCGACTACCTGCACGAACTGGGCGTGGAGTGCGAACTGATCTACAACGACGAGCGGACCAAGGCCAATCTGTTGGCCACGGTTGGCCCGCGTGTGGCGGGCGGCATCGTGCTGTCGGGGCACACCGACGTGGTGCCGGTGGACGGTCAGGCGTGGACGGTCGAACCGTTCTGCCTGAGCGAGGCGGACGGCAAGCTGTACGGGCGTGGCACGGCGGACATGAAAGGTTATCTGGCCTGTGTTTTGGCGGCGGTGCCGGTGTTTCTTTCCAGCCCTTTGAAGCGCCCGGTACATCTGGCGTTTTCCTATGACGAAGAGGTCGGTTGCCTCGGCGTTCGCGGCTTGCTGGAGGTTTTACCCCGACGTATTCCGGCACCCGCGCTGTGCCTGATCGGCGAACCCACCGAGCTCAAACCGGTGCTAGGTCATAAAGGCAAACTGGCAATGCGTTGCCACGTCCACGGTGCGCCGTGCCATTCGGCCTACGCGCCTTATGGAGTGAACGCCATCGAGCAGGCTGCACGGCTGATCGGTCGGTTGGGTGAAATCGGCGCGACCCTGGCCCGGCCACAAATGCATGACCATCGCTACGATCCGGCGTTCTCGACCGTGCAGGTCGGGGTCATTCAGGGCGGCACGGCGCTGAACATCGTTCCCGCCGATTGCCGTTTCGATTTCGAGATCCGCGCCTTGCCGGACTTCGCCCCGCAAGTGGTCGTCGATGAACTGAAGGACTACGCCGAGCAGGCATTGCTTCCGGCCATGCAGGCTGTGGACTCCAATACCGGTATTCGCTTTGAAAAAATCTGCGCCTATCCCGGCCTGGCGACACCCGCCGACAGCGCGGCTGCCCGGCTGATTACCGAGCTGTGCGGCAGTGACGAATTCAGTACCGTGGCCTTTGGGACGGAAGGCGGGCTGTTCGATCAGGCCGGCATTCCTTCGGTGGTCTGCGGTCCCGGCAGCATGGACCAGGGGCACAAGCCTGATGAATTTGTCAGCGTCGAACAGATGGCGGCCTGTGACCGCCTGATGGATCGCCTGGCGGCGTATTTGAGTGAGCAAAACGACTGATAACAACTCTTCAACGCCTGGGCTGCGCCGCATAACCCCTGTAGGAGCGAGCCTGCTCGCGATGAGGCCATCAGCTCCAGCATCTTCGTGGGCAGGTCCACCGCCATCGCTAGCAGGCTAGCTCCCACAGTTGATCTCCGCATGCCATAAATCCCCTGTAGGAGCGGGCTTGCCCGCGATGAGGCCATCAGCTCCAGCATCTTCGCGGGCTGGTCCACCGCCATCGCTAGCAGGCTAGCTCCCACAGTTGATCTCCGCATGCCATAAATCCCCTGTAGGAGCGGGCTTGCCCGCGATGAGGCCATCAGCTCCAAGATCCTCGTGGACTGATACACCGCCATCGCGAGCAAGCTCGCTCCTACAGTTGATCGTCGGATGCCGTAAATCCCCTGTAGGAGCGGGCTTGCCCGCGATGAGGCCATCAGATCCAACATCTTCGCGGGCAGGTCCACCGCCATCGCTAGCAGGCTAGCCCCACAGTTGATCTCCGCATGCCGTAGATCCCCTGTAGGAGCGGGCTTGCCCGCGATGAGGCCATCAGCTCCAACATCTTCGTGGACTGATACACCGCCATCGCGAGCAAGCTCGCTCCTACAGTTGATCGTCGGATGCCATAAATCCCCTGTAGGAGCGGGCTTGCCCGCGATGAGTCCATCAGCTCCAGCATCTTCGTGGGCAGGTCCACCGCCATCGCTAGCAGGCTAGCTCCCACAGTTGATCTCCGCATGCCGTAGATCCCCTGTAGGAGCGGGCTTGCCCGCGATGAGGCCGTCAGCTCCAGCATCTTCGCGGGCTGATACGCCGCCATCGCGGGCAGGCCCATTCCCACCCAGCGGTTTCGGTGCCGGATCCATCAATCGGATTGAATTGTGGCAAGTCAGGATGGCCGTTTGTCGGGCGTATGGTTATGCTCAACGCGTTTTCCATTTGCCAATGATTAACAACCACAGTGAAACCATGAGCCAATCCGAGACGCGTGCGACTGTTCTAGCGCTGTATCCAGAAGACTCCCGCGAGGCGGCGGCATTGCTCAAGCAGGCAGTGCCGCTGATGGTTCGTCACAATATTCCGCCCAACCCGGTGCATTACGCGCTTTGGTACACCTACAGCAAAGGCCAGGAGCCGGAGCTCAATCGCCATCTGGACCGGGTGGTCAACGATTTCGACTATTTCCCGCCGGAGTCTGCCACCAAGCTGTTTCGTGAATACATCATCCGCGACGAACTGGCGGACGCCCGCTCCGGGCAACAGGAAGCGATCAATCTGGTCGACGACATGGAGCGTGATGTATCCCGAAGCGTAAAGGGCAGCCGTCACTTTCAGGCCAGCCTTGACCAATACCTGCAAATGCTTGAAGAGCCAGCCAGCGAGCGCTTGCCGAGCATCCTGATCCAGTTGCAACAGAGCACTCGACTCATGCAGGGCCAGCAAGAGCACTTCCTCACGCAATTGCAGTCTGCGCAGCATGAAATCAAAACCCTGCGCGACAAGCTCGAACGTGCGCAACTGGCGGCGACGCTGGATGGCCTGACCGAACTGTTCAACCGCACCACGTTCAACCGCAAGCTGGAGCAGGCATTCAGCAACGCGCCGAAGGGCGTTGCGCTGGTCATACTGGATATCGACCACTTCAAGCAGTTCAACGATCAGTACGGCCATCCGCTGGGCGACCGTGTTCTGCAGCATGTCGCCCAGGTGCTGCGCGATTCACTGCCAGCCGAGGCGATTGCGGCGCGGTACGGTGGCGAGGAGTTCTGCGTGGTGCTCAAGGACTGTCCGGATCAGGACAGCGCGGCGGCTTTCGCCGAGCGGTTGCGCTTGAAGATCCAGTCGCTGCGGGTCAAGGCCCGAGGCACCGACACCGTGCTGGACACCATCACCGCGTCATTCGGCGTGGCCCACGCTCAACCCGGCGACACCCCGGAAAGCCTGCTGACCCGCGCCGATGATGCGCTGTACCAGGCCAAGCGCAACGGGCGCAATCAAGTACGCCACTAGCCTGACTGACCCGTTACCCGAGAATGAAATACACCTTGCGCACAGGCGTGAGGTTTTCCCACATGCCATTGAAACCACTGGCAACCACAAACGAATCGCCTGCTGTGAAGGTGCGGCTGACACCCTCGGTGTCGGTCAGGCGCACCGTGCCTTCGAGAATATGGCAGAGCTCGTCGTAATCGCACTGACAACGCTCCAGATGCGGCCCGGCCTCCCAGATACCGGCGACCGCGTTTTTATCAGGTCGAACAAAATGCCGCCAACTGCTGCTGCGATAAGGCGCATCGACCACGGCCGGGTCGTTGATCTCGGTTTCACGGGGCGCAAGGTCAGGGTTGGCGAAGTCGATGACGTGCCGGGGCAGGGCTGTGGACATGGTGGTCTCCGGATCAGGAATCGAAGCCGATGCCAAAGGCATCGAAAGTCTTGAGCAGCAAGTTGCGATGACCGTCACGGTCCTCCCGCGCCAGTGAGCGCTGGGCCAGCTTCACACCGACATAACGCAACGGTTCGGGCGGAAAGCGGAACGGCGCCTTGGACGTCATCAGCAGTTCGGTTCGTTCGGTGCGCTCTCCAGCCAACAGGTCGAGCATGTTCAGCGCGGCGAAGCGGCTGGCTGACACGCCTTGCCCGGTGAAGCCCAAGGCATAGGCGACGCGACCCTGGTGCTCGCAACCGGTGAACATCGTGGTGCGCGCCGAGGTGTCGATGATTCCGCCCCAGGCATGGCTGAAACGTACATCGCGCAGCGCCGCAAAGGTCTGCTGAAACTGTTCGGCCAGGCGCTGGAAACTTTGCGGGCGTTGGGTCAGCGCTTCGTTGCGGCGCCCGCCGAAATGGTAGATGGCGTCGTAGCCGGCCCAGAGAATGCGGTTGTCGGCGGTCTTGCGCAGGTAGTGAAACTGATTGCCGGAGTCGGCGATGCCGTAGCGTCCGGTCCAGCCGATGGTTTGTAACTGCGCATCGCTCAGCGGTTCGCTGACCAGGCTGTAGTCGTAGACCGGGATGACGGTCGAGGCCAAATGACCAAGCAGCGGCGGGGCGATGTTGGTGGCGAGGGCGATCTGCCCGGCCATCACGTCTCCATGGACGGTACGCAGACGCAGGCTGTCGTTGTTGGCGTCCAGTTGCAGCACCGGGCTGTTTTCGAACAATTGAATGCCTTGCTCAAGGCAAACGCGGCGCAATTCGGTAGCCATTTTTGCCGGGTTGAGCAGGGCGTAGTTGGGTTCGAACAGGCCGGCCGCATAGGCCGGGGAGTCGAGCTTCTGCGCCAGATCGCGGCCCTCAAGCCACTGGCAGTCAATGCCGAAACGGGCGTAGTTGCGTTGCATCGAGCGCAGCCCGTCGACCTGCCACGGCTGGGTGGCGACGTTGAGTTTGCCTTCGCGTTCGAACTCGACATTCATGCCGAAGCGTTGCAGGTCGGCAGCCAGTTCGTCGAGGTTCTGCCGGCCCAGGCGGATCAACTGCTGTGCTTCATCCGGCCAACGCTTGAGCGCGTTGGACACGCCATGGGAAATGCTCGGCGCGCAAAAACCACCGTTGCGCCCGCTGGCCTCACCGCCGCAGCGTCGTGCTTCGATGATCGCAATGCTCAGCCCGGGGTTGCGTTGACGCGCCAGCAGGGCGGTCCACAATCCAGTGAATCCACCGCCGACCACCACCAGATCGAAGGACACGGACCCACTGACGGAGGGCGCTAGGGGCGGTGGCGTGACGGTGTCCTGCCAAAAGGGATGGGGCAAGACGTGGTCGAGGGAATCGAGACGCGGTGGGGCATTCATGCTGAAACTCCGGCGAAGTGTCGGGCAGCGACGATTGCGTTCGGTTGCCCGACGGATTTTTTGTTGTTTTGGCTAGAGGTCAAGAATGGCGCGCGCGGCAATGTCTGTGCCGCGGGTCGCCTGCATGCGCTCGCTGAACGATGCGAGGCGTTGTTTCATCGCTTGATCGGCCAGCAGCTGTTCGAGGGCGGCGGGCAGGGCGGCCAGGGGATCGGCAAAGCGTGGCAGGTAGCGACCAACGCCGACCTCTTCAGCGCGGGCGGCGTTGTCGTGGCCGTCCCAGCAATACGGAATGATCAGCGACGGCAAACCGAAGTACAGCGCTTCGCAGAAACTGTTGTTGCCGCCGTGATGGATGAACACATCGCATTCCTTGAGCACCGCCGGCTGGGCAAACCAACTGTCGAGGTACACGTTGTCCGGGACGATGGTGTACATGTCGCGGTAGGCGCCGACGTTGACCAGAAAGCGGTACGGCAAGGTTGAGACGGTGCTGATCAGGCGCTTCATCATCTCGGTATCGGCGGCGCCCAGGCTGCCGAAGCTGAGGTAGATCAGCGGCGCGTCGTTGTGCCGTGGAAAATCCGGGACGATGTAAGGCGCTTCCCGTCGCACGCAACCATCGAGATACACGTATCGCTGCGGATCGAGCGGCTGCTGGCGGTCATGGCGAACCGGTGTCGGTGACAGCAGCAGGTTCAGCCATGGTGAGTCGGTGAGGAACTGCCCCGCAGGACAGGGCGCCGTATTGTTGCTCAGGAGAAATTGCGAAAAGCGTTCGTGGGCCGGCGCGACAGCCTTCAGGTATTGCTCGGTGTAGCGCTCACAAGCCGCGGTTTCACGGGTCAGGCAGCCGGACAGGTACGGCGGAACGTTGGCATCCGGCAGCTCGGTTTCGGCGCAGGACACCACGCGCACCCACGGGCAACCCGCGTTGGCGATGGCCGGGAACATCACCACGTTGTCGAGCACGATGACGTCCGGCTTGAGTCGGCTGAGCAACTGCTGCAAGGGCTTTTCCGCTTCGATGGCGGTGTCGATGATCGCTTCCCAGGCCGGCGCGACATAGCTGTCGATCTGCGCCAATGGGGTCTGGTCGAAGTAGGGAATGCTGCGCTCGATGAAGCGCTCCCAATAGTGCTGGTGTTCCGCCGCCGACAACGGGCTCACTTGCGGAATCGGGTATTCGTCGAAACCGTATTCAGCGAACAGTCCCTGAAAATGCTCATGGCAGATGAACACCGGTTTGGCGCCCAACTCTCGCAGCGACTGAGCGAT
Organism: Pseudomonas sp. C32; assembly: GCF_030417915.1. Taxonomy (NCBI): domain Bacteria; kingdom Pseudomonadati; phylum Pseudomonadota; class Gammaproteobacteria; order Pseudomonadales; family Pseudomonadaceae; genus Pseudomonas; species Pseudomonas sp. C32. Next base: position 11,653 of record NZ_JAUHUK010000023.1, read on the forward strand.
ACCAATGCAGTTCAGGGCCGCGCCGAAACTGGCTTCCGGAAACAGGGCGATCAGTTTTTGTTTATGCATGAGGCACTGTCCATGGCGGGTCAGACCCGCCGCTCCTGAAGATGTTTTTGATGCTGTCTTATTTTCAAAAAAAAATCATCATGTTTTTAAGTGGCGCTTAACGGCGCCCCAACAGATGACTTTGCGGGATGCCACGGTTGGCGGTTTGCGGGCGTTGCGCGGCACTCAAGCGAAGGTGCAGGCGCAACAGGTCGGCGGCGATCTCCATCTGCCCGCGCTCGATCTGCGCGATGATTTGCAGGTGTTCGCGCAGGGCTTCTTGCAGGCGGTGCACGCTGACCGACGGCAGCAGATTCGGCAGGCGCCGCAGGCTTTGATGCTGGAGCAGGGCGTCGCTGATGAAGCGGTTGCCGCAGCTCTGGGCCAGCAGTTCATGGAAGCTGATGTCCAGCTCGCGAAACTGCTGGATGTCGAAGTTTTCCACGGGGCTGGCGAGCAGGCTTTGCGTGGCGTTGCGCAACAGGCTCAGGCGTTGCGGGTCGGCGTTGAAGCTCGGGCTGAGCAGCGCTTCGGGCTCGAGAATCAGGCGGAATTTCAGGCTTTCTTCGAGGGCGGCCAGGCTGTTCAGCGACGGGCGAAACAGCCAGGACTGACCGGGGCCGCGCTCGATGGCCTGGCTTTCGCTGAGTTGCTGCAGGGTTTTCTGCGCCGCTGGCCGGCCGATGTCATAGCGGCGCATCAGTTCGCTGATGCTGATGCTGTCACCCAGGCGCCCGGCCATGCGGTCGCGCAGTACCGACGCCGCCAGCTCTTCTTCCGCGGCTTGCGGCAGGGCTGCGTTGAATGCCTGACCGGTCGGGGATGCCAGTAATCGGTAGCCCTTGCCGGCTTCATGGCTGAGCAGATTTTCTTCCAGCAGCACTTTCAGGGCGCCGCGGATCAGCGTGCGTGAAACCTGAAACGTGCGGGCCAGCGCCTGTTCGGCCACCGGGTCGCCGGCCACCAGGCCGCTTTCCTGGGTGTGATCGAGGATGCGGCGAGCCAGTTCCAGATGATTGGTGCGCGGTTTTTTTTCGGCTGTTGTGCTCAAGCGTCTTTTCTCGTTGTGATCCGCTGTCGGGCTCAGGTGCTCATCTTATGCCATGCGCCGGACAATCGTCAGTCCGGAAAAAAGCGTTGACAAGTTTCTATGCTGGTCCTAATTTCGTAAAAAAAACACAAGCAATCGTTTTCCGTTTTGCCGTACTGCCTTCGAACACAACAAAATAAACAATCGTCGGGTGAGTATTTATGAGCAAGCTGAATGATCTTCTGTGCGCCGGATTGGCCGTTTCCCTGGCGATCGCTTCACAGGCTGCAAGTGCGAAAGACATGGTGATTTCCATCTGGGACGGCTACATGGCCCCGGATGCGCTGGAGAAGTTCAAGGCGGCCAGTGGTGTTGACGTCGACAAGGCGTTGCACGCCACCAACGAAGAAATCATGGGCAAGCTCATGGCGTCCGGTGGTGAAGGTTACGACGTGGTGTTCGTGTCCTCGCCCTTCGCTGAAGTCCTGCACAAACAAGGGCTGCTGGCGGACATCGATCCGGTCAAAGTGCCCAATCTGAAAAACCTCTATCCCGAAGCGACCCAGCTGGAATACGACGCCGGTAATCATTTCTCCGTGCCTTACACCTGGGGCACGACCGGTATTTGCTATCGCTCCGACAAGGTGACGCCGGCGCCGCAAAGCTGGAACGAGCTGCTCAACCCCAGCGATGCGCTCAAGGGCAAGGTCACGATGCTGGCCACCGACCGCTGGATGCTTGGCGCCGGTTTCCTCGCCAAGGGCTGGTCGGTCAACGACAGTGACCCCGCGCAGATCGCCGCTGTGCGTGATCAACTGATCGCCACCAAGAAACGCATCCTCGCGTTCGACGACACCACGTTCTACTCCAAACTCGCGTCCGGCGAATCGCTGATGGCCCACGCCTGGGACGGCTGGTGCAACTACGGCACCCAGGCCAACGCGGCGATCAAGTTCGTGGTGCCCAAGGAAGGTTCCGACCTGTGGGTGGACACCATGGTGGTGCTCAAAAGCTCGAGGCACCAGGAAGAAGCCTTCAAGTTCGTCAACTTCATGCTCGCCAAGGAAAACCACGCCTGGGTCGCTGAAAACATCCTCTACAAAGTTCCCAACCAGGCTGCAATGGCCGGGTTGTCCGCTGACTTGCTCAAGCAATATCCCAATCTGACCATGACGCCGAGCGAGCTGGTGAAGATGGAGCAATTGCGCGATCTGGGCGGCGCTACGCAAAAAGCCTACACCCGCGCCGTGACCGAAATCATGGCGGCACAGAACTAACGCCGCATCGATCCGAGGCCTGCCCGCCAGGCCTCGCCACGTTCGCAAGCCGCCTCTGTCCTGAGGCGGGAGGATAGGGTTAATGAGTGCTTTGCATGCTGACAGGCGTCTGTCGGCCTGGCTTCTTGCGCCCGGCTTCGGCTGGCTGCTGATGTTTCTGGTGGTGCCGTGTTTGCTGGTGCTGGTCTACAGCTTCGTGGAACGCGGCGCGTATGGCGGCATTGACTGGTTGTTTACCTGGGAAAACTACCAGCGCGCATTCGACCCTCTGTACCTGGGCATTCTGCTCAAATCGGCCAAGATCGCCGGGCTGGCGACGCTGTTTGCGGTGCTCATCGGCTATCCGGCGGCCTATGCGATTGCCCGTGCGCCACGGCGGCGTCAGGCGGTGTATCTGTTTCTGGTGATGCTGCCGTTCTGGAGTAACTACCTGATCCGCACTTACGCCTGGATCGTGTTGCTCAACCGCGAAGGCCTGATCAATCGCCTGCTGCAACTGTTCGGCTACAGCGGCGAACCCATCAGCCTGCTGTACACCGAATCGGCGGTGGTACTCGGGTTGGTCTACAACTACATCCCCTTTGTGATCCTGGCGATTTTCTCCTCGTTGTCGCGCATCAACAACGAACTCTGGGACGCCTCCAGAGACCTCGGCGCCTCGGGCTGGATGACGTTCCGGCGGATCATCCTGCCGCTGAGCGTGCCCGGCATCGCCGCGGGCTCAGTGTTTGTCTTTGTGCTGAGCATCGGCAACTTCATCACCGCCGACCTGTTGGGTGGCAAGCAGGTGCAGATGGTCGGCAACCTGATCTATTCGCAGTTCCTCACGGCGCGGGACTGGCCGTTCGGTGCGGCGCTGAGCTTCTTCCTGATCGCGATCATGCTGGTCCTGTTGTTCATCCAGGCCCTGGTGGCACGCCGCGCAGAAGGGGCACGCTCATGAGTCAGCCACGTTCGGTCAGCGGCGCCGTATTGAGTTCGCACCTGGGGCTGGTCTATGCCTTCCTTTATGTACCGATCCTGGTGCTGATCCTGTTGTCGTTCAACAAGTCCGGATTGCCGACCGCCTGGGGCGGCGTGTCATTTAAGTGGTACGCGGCACTGGCGCATAACACGGCGATTCTGTCGGCGGCGCTCAATACCTTGATCGTCGCACTGTCGGCGACGTTCATTGCCTGCGTGCTCGGCACGTTCCTGGCGCTGGGTATCGAGTTGCGCCGCAAGGACAACCACAAGGGGCAAGTGGTCGACACCTTGCTGATGGCGCCGATGATCATTCCCGACATCGTGCTGGCGATTGCGCTGCTGAGCTTCTTCAACCTGCTCAAGGTTGGGTTGGGCTTGCACTCGATCATCATCAGCCACGCGGTGTTCAATATTGCCTTCGTCTGCGCCGTGGTGCGCACGCGGCTCAAGCACTTCGACTATTCGATCCTCGAAGCCTCGATTGACCTCGGCGCGAGCTGGTTCACCACGTTCCGTCGGGTGCTGTTGCCGGTGATTTTCCCCGGCGTGCTGGCCGGTGGATTGCTCTCGTTCACCCTGTCGGTGGACGAATTCATCATCGCCTTTTTCAACTCCGGCTCCGGCCAGGCGTCGACGACTTTGCCGATGCAGATCTACGCCATGATCCGCTTCGGCGTCACCCCGGAAATCAACGCTCTGGCGACGCTGGTGATGCTGGTCAGCATCACCGCGCTGCTGGCTTCGCAGCGTCTCAACAAGGCTCCTCGCACCCATGAATAATTCTTCCGCGGTACTGATCCTGGACAAGGTCAGCAAGTCTTATGGCAACGGTCTGGCGGTCGACGAGGTGTCGCTGAGCATCCGCGAGAACGAGTTCTTCGCGCTGCTTGGCCCGTCTGGCTGCGGCAAGACCACGCTGTTGCGCATGCTCGCCGGTTTCGAGACCCCCAGCGGTGGCTGCATTTATCTGGATGGCAACGACATCTCGCCGCTGCCGCCGAACAAGCGTCCGCTGAACCTGATGTTCCAGTCCTATGCGCTGTTTCCCAACATGACCGTGCGCAAGAACATCGCCTACGGTCTGGAAATGGAACGTCTGCCCGAGCTGGAAATCCGTCGCCGGGTCGATGAAGTGCTGAGCACCGCGCAACTGGGCGAGTTGGCCGAGCGCAAGCCCGATCAGCTTTCCGGTGGTCAACGCCAGCGAGTGGCGCTGGCACGGGCACTGGTCAAACGTCCGCGTGTGTTGTTGCTCGACGAGCCCTTGGGCGCACTCGACAAAAAGCTGCGGGAAAAGATGCAGCTGGAACTCAAGCGCCTGCAACACGAGAGCGGCATCACCTTCATCATCGTCACCCACGACCAGGAAGAAGCGCTGGTGATGTCCGACCGCATGGCCGTGCTCGACGGCGGCAAGGTGTGCCAGTGCGGCAGCCCGACCGAGCTTTACGAAAACCCCAACAGCCGTTTCGTGGCCAACTTCATCGGCGTCAGCAACCTGCTCGAAGGTGTGCGCTCGGGCCCGCATTCGGTGCGGGTGAACGGCCAGGAACTGAGTGTTGAAACCGACGCACCGATGGTCAACGGCCAGGCCGTCGCCGTGGTGGTACGGTCGGAACGCTTGCAAGTGCTGATGGAGCAGGGCGGTGACTGCGCCAATCAGGTCAGCGGCAAGATCGTCGAAGTCGCCTACCACGGCCTCGATACCAACCTGCACGTGCAGACGCCGCTCAGCGACAAACCGCTGATCGTGCGCGTGCCGTCCTCTCAGTTTGAGTTCGCCCATTTTGCAATCGACACCACCATCCGGCTGGGCTGGCAGGCCCGGCATGCCCGCGTATTGACGCGCTGAACAACAAAAAGACCCGGCAGGAGCAGCACTCGATGAAACAGAAAGTGATCGCATTCTTTCCCGAAGCCGCCTACGGCCCGGCGCTCAATTCAGTCGGTATCGCCCAGGCGTGTGAAGCGCTGGGGCACAAAGCGGTGTTTCTCACCGACCCGGGCATGAGTGGCGTGTACGCCGGTTATGGTTTTGAAGAACACATGGTCAACATGTCGGCACCGATGCCGGCCGAAGAAATGGCCCGCTATTGGGTGGACTTCATCAACGGCCACATTCCGAACTTCCGCAAGTCGCCGTTGGATCAGATCGACAACTACGTCAAGGAATGCTGGGCCGCCATTGTCGAAACGGCGAAGTGGGCGCAAAAGGATCTGCCGGCGGTGCTGGACAAGGTCAAGCCCGACCTGATCTGCGTCGACAACGTGATCCTGTTCCCGGCGATCAAGCAATACGGCAAGCCGTGGGTGCGGATCATTTCCTGCTCGGAAAACGAAATCGAAGACCCGGATATCCCGCCGCACCTGTCGGGCATGAGCATCGACGACAAGGCGGGCCACGCGCAATTTCGCCAGCGCTTTGAACAGGTGATCGGTCCGATTCACGAGGACTTCAACCAGTTCCTGCAAGCCCATGGAGAGGCGCCGTATCCGCTGGGTACATTCTTCGAAGCTTCGCCGTTCATGAACCTGTTGTTGTACCCGGATGCGGTGAAGTTCGACCGTCGCCATCCATTGCCGGCCGAACGTTTCCACTACCTGCAAGGTTGCGTGCGTCACGACACGCCGTATGAGATTCCGCCGTTCCGTGCGCATAACGACAAGCCGTTGCTGTATGCGAGTTTCGGCAGCCTCGGCTCCGGCGATGTCGAGTTGCTCAAACGCCTGATCGAGGCGGTGGGCAAGCTGCCTTATCGGGCGCTGTTCAACGTCGGCGAACACCTCGACGAATACCCGGACCTGCCGGACAACGTGCAGATTTCCAACTGGTTCCCGCAACCGTCGGTGATTGCCCAGGTCGATGCGGTGATCCACCACGGCGGCAACAACAGCTTCACCGAGTGCCTGTTCTTCGGCAAACCGGCGATTGTCATGTCCTACGTGTGGGACGGTCACGACAACGCCATGCGCGCCGAAGAAAGCGGTCACGGCTTCAAGCTCGACCGCTATGAGTGGAGCGAAGAACAGCTCGCACAAAAACTCCACGCCTGCCTCAACGATGAGGCCATGCGCCAACGTTTGCAGCGCACCAGCGCGCAGATGCAATCCCGCAAAGGGCCGCAAGACGCGGCCGCGATTCTCGACAAGGTGCTCAACGATGCCTGATTCATCCACCACGGCGGGTATCACGCCGTACCTCGAAGCCGTCAGCAGCCGCACCGATCTGGTGGACTGGGGCGTGCAGAGCGACGCCGTCGAAGGTGTCTCGCATTCCAGCGGCCGATTGCTGTTCAAAGGCCCGAACAACAGCCCGGAAACCGGGTTGTGGGTGTGCACGCCGGGGCGCTGGCGGTTGTCGATTCCCCGGGATGAGCTGTGCCATTTCCTCGCGGGGCACGCCATTTACCGCAACGACAACGGCGAAGTGATCGAAGTGCGCCCCAACACCCTGGTGCTGTTCCCGGCGGGTTGGACCGGCGAGTGCGAAGTCCGGGAAACCCTGCGCAATGTGTACATGCTTGCCTGAACTTTGTAGGAGCCGGCTTGCTGGCGATAGCGGTACGCCGGGCGACATCGGTGTCGACTGTCCCGACGCAATCGCCAGCAAGCCGGCTCCTACACAGAATGTGGCCATCACAAAAATCACGCTCTTAGTAGGAGCTGGCTTGCCAGCGAAGAGGCCCACAGGATTGATGAAAAACTCAAGGCCGCCTTCGCCAGCAAGCCGGCTCCTACAGGTTAGATACTGACTATTTACTGGAGAAAATGAATGACTACCCCGTTTCTGTACGACCCGCTGAGCATCACCGACGTCAAGGATTGGGGCGTGATCCCGACCATGCTCGAAGGCGAATCCCGTGTTTCCGGCGTGGTGCTGCACAAAGGCCCGGAAGGCCAGTCCGAGTGCGGCATCTGGATCTGCACCCCGGGCAAGTGGTTTTGCCATGTCACCAGCGACGAGTTCTGCCACTTCCTCGAGGGTCGCTGCACGTACGTTCACGAGTCCGGCGAAGTGATCGAGATCAAACCGGACACCGCCGCGTTCTTTCGCAAGGACTGGAAAGGTGTGTGCACCGTCCACGAGACCATCAAAAAGGTCTACATGATCCGGTGACCGCCATGACAGATGCACTGGCGTCATTGCCAACCCGTGAAGACCAGCGCGCGGCCTTCCTGACACGCGCCGGTTACGCCGGGACAGCGCTGATCGCGCTGCCGGCGGATGCTTCGACCCGGCGCTACTTTCGCCTGGACGGCGCCGGGCTGTTGTTGATGGATTCGCCGCCCCACAGCGAACCCATCGGCCCGTTTGTACGGGTCGCCCGGCAGTTGCAGGGGCTGGGCCTGTCCGCGCCGGCCTTGCTGGAAGTGGACGAAGCGGCGGGGCTGGCCCTGATCGAGGATTTCGGTCACGACACCTACACCCGGCTGCTGGCGGCCGGCTACTCGGAGTCGGGGTTGTATCACCTTGCAGTCGATACGTTGGTGACGCTGCATCGCGCGCCATCAGCCGCTGAACTGGCCCCTTACGACGAACAGCGACTGGCAGACGAATACGCACTGTTTATCGATTGGTACGTGCCGCTGTTGATCGGCAAAGAAGCGGCGCACAAGCTGCGCGATGAGTATCTGGCGCTGTTCGCGGACGCCTGTCGCGACGTCGCAAAACGCCGCGAAGCTTTGGTGCTGCGGGACTTCCATGTCGACAACCTGATGCTGTTGCAAGGCCGTGAAGGTGTCGCGGCCTGCGGCTTGCTGGATTTTCAGGACGCGTTGGTCGGGGCGGCGGCCTATGACCTGATGTCGCTGCTCGAAGACGCCCGGCGCGATGTGCCTGAAGCGTTGCGAGAGAAACTGATCACTCTTTACCTGTTGCGGCGCCCGGAGCTGGATGCGTTGCGTTTTCTCGCCGATTACCGGTGCCTGGCGGCCCAGCGTCACGCCAAGGTGCTGGGGATATTCGTGCGCCTGGCGGGCCGCGACGGCAAGCACGGATACCTGGCGCACCTGCCGCGCACTCTGGGCCTGTTTGTCCGCGCCCTTGAAGCCCAAGCCTTTGCGCCGCTGCGCCAGTGGCTCGACCGGCATGTTTCGGGCTGGCGCGATGAACTGCCCGCCGAGACGCTGGCGATGTTGCGCCAAACCCCTTATCGATTGGTTCAAGGATCCTCCCATGGCCACGTTCAACACTGACACCGCTTTGCGTTTCATCAACTCCGAATTCCTGCCGCTCACGGCTGGCCGCGTACGTGAAGTGCTCGACCCCGCGACCTTGCAGCCGGTGGGGCAGGTCGGTCTGTGTGGCGAAACGGACGTACAAGCCGCCATCGATGCCGCCACCGCTGCGCAAAAACAGTGGCGCGTGGTCGATGCCAAAAGCCGCGCCGCACGCCTGCATCAACTGGCCAACGCCATCGAACAGAGCGTGGCCTGCAACCGCGAAGTCGCACGCCTGATGACCCTCGAAATGGGCAAGCCGTTTCCCGAGGCCATGGGCGAGCTGGCGAACTGCGCGCCGATCTTTCGCTACTACGCGGAAATGGCCCGGGACGATGCCGGTAAGGTGGCCGGCACTACGCAAATCGGTTCTTTCCAGCATGTGCGTTACGAGCCGTATGGCGTCAGCGTGCACATCATGCCGTTCAACTTTCCGATCCTGCTGATGTGCTGGACGGTCGCCGCGTCGCTGGCGGCGGGCAACGCCTGCATCATCAAACCGGCGGAAGCCACGACCCTGTGCACCCTCAAATTCATGGAGCATTTCACGGCGCTGTTGCCGGGGCTGGTGTCCTGCGTGCCGGGCGATGCTGCAACCGCGCAGCTGCTGGTGCAGTCGGAACAGACCCATGCGGTAGCGTTCACCGGCAGCGTGGCGGCGGGCAAGGCCGTTGCCGTGGCGTGTGCCGAACGGATGAAACCCTGTGTGATCGAGGCCGGTGGCAGTGATCCGCTGATCATTTCCAAGCATGCGCCCCTGGAAGTTGCAGCGGCCGGCGCGGTGACCGCAGCGTTTCATCTCAGTGGGCAGATTTGCACCTCGGCCGAACGTTTTTATGTGGTCGACGAGATTCATGACGAGTTTGTCGCCAGGTTCGCCGAGCGCACCCGTGCCTTGCGCATCGGCCACGGCCTGGAGCGTTCGGAAATCGGGCCGATGGTCAGCGAGGCGGCGCGCAACAAAGTCATGCGCCTGGTCGATGACGCCGTGGCCAAGGGCGCAACCGTGGTCTGCGGCGGGCGAATTCCGCCACAGCACACGGTGGGCTGGTTCTACGAGCCGACCATCCTCACCGGCGTGACCGGCGACATGGCGATCCTGCAGGAAGAGTGCTTCGGCCCGGTGGCGGCGATCTGCCGTGTGAGCGACTTCGACGAAGCCGTGCGGCTGGCCAATGATTCGCCGTTCGGCCTTGGCGCGTCGCTGTTCTCCACCGACCTGGCCGAAGCCATGGAGGCCGCCGAGCGGCTGGAGGCGGGCATGGTCTGGGTCAACAACCCGCTGATCGACAACGATGCGCTGCCGTTCGGTGGCTGGAAAATGTCGGGCCTTGGGCGTGAACTGGGGCGTCAGGGGCTTGAGGCATTCCGCCGTTCGAAGATGGTCATCATCGATCACCAGCCCAAGATTCAGGACTGGTGGTACCCGTACGCCGACGACGTGTTCTATCGCGATCCGGTCTGAAACCGGCGCCTTCAAGAAGGCCGCTTCCCCAGTTTGTAGGAAGCGGCCTCGTCAAGCGTCGCCGGGAGGCCTTCAGTAAACATCCCGCAAGTAACGTTTCTGCTCGCTCAACCGGCGCCAGTAATCACTGGCGTTTTCGGCGCTGAGACCACCATGGTTTTGTGCAACCTCGCGCAAGGCCCGATCGACATCTTTGGCCATCTGGCTGGCGTCGCCACAGACGTACAGTTGCGCACCCTCCTGCAACCAGCGCCACAGGTCTGCACCTTGTTCGCGAATCCGGTCCTGCACGTAGATCTTCTGTGACTGGTCGCGGGAAAACGCCAGGCTCAGTTGCGTCAGCGTGCCGTCGCGCTGCATGCCTTGCAGTTCGTCGCGGTAGTAGAAGTCGGTGGCGGCATGCTGTTCGCCGAAGAACAGCCAGTTCTTGCCCTGGTCGCCCCGGGCGCGGCGCTCCTGCAGGAAGGCGCGAAACGGCGCCACACCGGTGCCCGGGCCAATCATGATCATCGGCACGTCGCCATCGACCGGTGCGCGGAAGTGCTTCGACGGCTGGACGAACACCGGCACGTTGCCGCTCTGGGCGCGGTCGGCGAGAAAGGTCGAAGACACGCCTTTGCGTTTGCCATAGCGCACGGCCGCCACCGTGAGGTGGATTTCCCGAGGGTGCGCCTTGGGGCTTGAAGCGATGGAGTACAGGCGCGGTTGTAGGCGTTTCAACGTCCCCAGCAACTCGCTCGCCGAGCAATTCACCGGAAACTCCTGCAACACGTCCGCCAGTTGCCGACCCCACAGCCAGTCCTTTAATTCGGCTTTGCGCTCACTGCCCAGCAGTTGTTTCAATCTGGGGTTGGTGCTGCGCTCGGCGATGAACGCCAGGGTTTCGCTGTTCGGGCGTGCGATTTCGAAATGCTCGGTCAGGGCTTGATGCAGCGGCACTTCGCCGCGTTGATCGATGCTCACGGCGGTTTCGCCGCGCAACCGGGTCAGATCGAGCAGTTCGCTGACCAGCTCAGGGCAGTTGCGCGGGTGAACGCCCAAGGCGTCTCCGGCCTCGTAACGCAGGTCCGAATCCGCCAGGTCGAGGGCGAACATGCGGGTTTCCTTGTTCGGGCTCTGGCTGTTGAGGTGCAGGTTGGTCAGCAGGCGTGAAGCGTAAGGCCTGGACTTTGCCGATGTTTCGACGGGATCGCTGCCGGTACTTGGCGACGGTTCTACTGTGGCTCTCGGCTTCAGGGTTTTGCGCAGGTCGGCGAGCCAGGCGTCTGCTTGCTCCTCGAATTCGGTATCGCAATCCACCCGCTCCAGCAGACGCGTAGCCCCCAGTTCTTGCAAGCGTTGATCAAGTTTTTTGCCGTGCTGGCAGAACTGATCGTAGTTGGGGTCGCCCAAGGCGAGCACGGCAAAGCGCAGTGACTCCAGGCGCGTCTCGGCGGTGTTGAGGGTGTGCCAGAAGCCTTCGCCGTTGTCTGGCGGATCGCCGTCGCCGAAGGTGCTGCTGATCAGTGCCAGCGTCTGGGTATTGGCGAGTTTGCTGGCGGGAAAGTCCGCCATCGCGCTCAGCTCCACGCTGACACCGTCGTCCCGCAGACGCGCGGCAAAACGCTCGGCCAGCGCTTCGGCATTGCCGGTTTGCGAGGCCCATAACAGGGTCACGGCCGGCTGATCGGTGACTGTCGCCGGGGCATGGCTGTCAGGCTCAACTCGACTGAACAGCCCGCCGAGAACGCCGTCCAGCCAGAGTCGCGTATCCGCAGCCAAAGGCGCGTTGGACGGCATGACCGGCACGCCGCTCACTTGACGACCGGCCGGGGATTGCAGGCCGCTGATAAAACCGGCGAGGTAGGTGCGTTCACGATCATTGAGTTGAGGAGACGGCAGGCTGCTGATGCCCACGAGGTCAGCGAAGGCCGAGAGGCTCGACATGGCAATTTCCTCTGTCAAAGCGGGGAGTGGGGTGACCGTGACCGTGGCCGGCGCCGGGGTATCGAGGAACCGGTGCTCGATCAGTTCGACCCGTTGCAGGGCGACGGCGCAGAACTTGAGTTCAGGCTGCTGCGAAAGGGCGTCGACGGCGTCGTTGGTGACGGCGTTGATTGCCAAGTGCTCGCCGAACACATCGCTCCAGTGAAACGGCGCAAAGCAATTGCCCTGGCGCACCCGGTCGGTCACCACGGCGGGCAACACGGCGCGGCCGCGCACTGAACGCACTTCGACCGGGTCCTTGTCCTTGAGGCCCAACTGACGCGCATCCTCAGGGTGAATTTCAATGAATGGCCCCGGATTGAGTTTGTTCAGCGTCTCGACTTTGCCGGTCTTGGTCAGGGTGTGCCATTGGTGCTGCAAGCGGCCGGTGTTGAGCACGAAAGGAAAGGACTCATCGGGCATTTCGGCGGGCGCCAGGTGCGGACGCGGCAGGAAAATGCCCTTGCCGTGGCGGGTCGGAAATGTGATGGCGGGCGCGCTGAGATCTGCATCCTTGTCGATGTAGCGAATCGGATTGCGATCGGCGTCGGACTCGGACGCGCAAGGCCATTGCAGCGGTTTCTCGCGCAGACGCGGGTAGCTGGCGCCGCGAATGTCATAGCCGGTGGCCGGGTTCCAGGCACGTTTGATTTCTTCAAACACTTCGCTGGCGTCGGCATAAGTGAAGGCTTCGGCGAAGCCCATCGCGCACGCCACTCGGGCGATGATTTGCCAGTCGGGCAGCGTTTCGCCGGGTGGTTCCACGGCTTTTTGCATCAGTGTCAGGTTGCGCTCGGAGTTGATCATCACGCCTTCGGCTTCGGCCCAGAGTGCGCCCGGCAGCAGGATGTCGGCGTAGCGGTTGGTCTCGGTATCGAGAAAGGCATCCTGCGTGATGACCAGTTCAGCCGCCTGTAATCCTTCAATGACGCTCTGGCGATTGGGCGCAGACGCCACCGGGTTGGTGCAGATGATCCAGCAAGCCTTGATCTGGCCGGCGCGCATTTGCTCGAACATCGCCACGGTGCCTGCGCCGGTAGTCGTTGGGAGGCTGCCGTGCGGGATGCGCCACAGGTCTTCGATGAATACGCGGTCAGCCTCGACCAGCGTCGAACGCTGTCCCGGCAGGCCCGGCCCCATGTAGCCCATTTCGCGTCCGCCCATGGCGTTCGGTTGCCCGGTCAGGGAAAACGGTCCGCTGCCTGGTCGGCAGATGGCGCCAGTGGCCAGGTGCAGGTTGCACAGCGCGTTGGTGTTCCAGGTGCCGTGGGTGCTTTGGTTCAGGCCCATGGTCCAGCAACTCATCCATTCAGCGGCCTCGCCAATCCACTGCGCGGCCTGGCGAATGTCCGCCTCAGGAAGGCCGGTGATCTCGGCAACCTTGTCTGCTGGGTAGTCCTCCAGAAACCCGGGCATGGCCTCCCAACCTTGGGTGAAGGAGGCGATGAAGGCCGGGTCGGTGTGGCCGTTTTTCACCAGCAGGTGCAGCAAACCGTTGAGCAACGCGAGGTCGGTGCCGGGTTTGATCGGCAGGAACAGGTCGGCCTTGAGCGCGGTGGCGCTGCGCCGTGGATCGACCACGATCAGCTTCGCCCCGGCCTTGACCCGGTCCATCATGCGCAGGAACAGAATCGGGTGACAGTCGGCCATGTTCGCGCCGATCACGAAGAACAGGTCCGCGTGATCGAAGTCGTCATAAGAGCCGGGCGGCCCGTCGGCGCCGAGGGACAGTTTGTAGCCGCTGCTGGCGCTGGCCATGCACAGGCGGGAATTGGATTCGATGTGAGGGGTGCGGACAAAACCCTTGGCCAGTTTGTTGACCAGGTACTGGGCCTCCAGCGACATCTGCCCGGAGACATAGAAGGATAGGGCATCGGGACCGTGGGTATCCAGAATGTGGCGCAGTCTGGCGGCTGTCTCGTTGATGGCGTTGTCCATCGTCACGCGCACCGGGTCGCGATCGCGCTCCTGGCGCAGGTAGGCATTCTCCATGCGCCCCGACTCGGCAATTGCCTGCCCGCTGGTGGTGCCTTTGGTGCACAGACGGCCGGCATTGGCCGGATGGGTCTTGTCGCCAGTCACCTTGATCACGCGGTTGTCTTCGACCTGCATGACGATGCCGCAGCCCACACCGCAATAGGGACACACGCTGCGTACGGATTTACTTGCCATCTTCGCCCCTTGGATCTTTTGCCAGCACTTGCCGAACCCGGAAACAAAAAAGGCGCCATGTGACCCTCCGTTAAAACGGGGGTTACACGGCGCCTTTGTCGTATGTGGGCAATCAGCGTTGACTGCCTATTGGTGAGGTTCTAGCAAGTCACGCGCCAGAATGCTCGATTGCTGCGTTATCTCTGCGGAACAGCGCATTCGGGGCTGCGGATGAAGGGGCGGGAGCCTGCGAATCTGCACTTTTTTAAAGCGCCGGCTGCTCGCGTCGCACCAGTCGGAAGCGAAGCCGTGAGTGTTGATCCGGGCGGGTTTGTGCGGCTGGATGAACGCAAACCGTTGGTGCCAATGGGGTTACAGGGCTTTTGCTGTCGACTGGCACAGTTGCTGCAAACGTCATCATCAAGTCCATGGGTTATTCCGTGGAAAGCTCTCTCGGTCAACGACGATCGACTGGCCGCACAGGTCGAGGGCAACATCGGTGGATCAGGCACAGCCGTCTGATTTCAACACCATAAAAGAACAGGCAAAGACGCCTGGAACCGCAAGGTTTCAGGCGTTTTTTTTTGCTTTTTGAACCGTGATGGATTGGCCGGGTGCTTCTTATGAATTCCAATGTTGCCACTTTGAACAAACTGCAAACGCTGGTCGTGATCGGCAATGGCATGGTCGGACATCATTGCGTCGAGCAACTGATCGAGCGCGGTGCCCTTGACCATTATCGGCTGCACGTTTTCAGCGAAGAGCCGATGCGCGCCTATGACCGTGTGCACCTTTCCGAGTACTTCACCGGTCGCGATGCCGAGTCGTTGGCACTGGGCGAGGCTTCGTTGTACCAGATGCCGGGCGTCACGCTGCACCTGGGTGTGCCGGTGCTGGAGATCGACCGCGAACGTCACGAAGTCATCACCGCCCAAGGCAGTGTCGCTTACGACAAACTGGTGCTGGCCACCGGGTCCTATCCGTTTGTACCGCCGATTGAAGGCGCCGAGGGCGACTCGCGGCTGGTGTATCGCACCCTCGAAGACCTCGACGGGATTCGTGCGGCGGCGGCCAATGCCCGGCGCGGCGTGGTGGTCGGCGGCGGGTTGCTTGGCCTGGAAGCGGCCAACGCGCTGAAAAGCCTGGGGTTGGAAGCTCACGTGGTGGAATTCGCCCCGCGTTTGATGCCGGTGCAACTGGACGAATACGGCGGTCGTGCGCTCAAGGCGCAAATCGAACGACTCGGCGTTGGCGTGCATCTGGCACGCGGCACGCAGTCGATCAGCGCGGGTGAGCAATATCGCTACCGGATGAATTTCGGCAATGACGAATTTCTTGAAGCCGACCTGATCGTGTTCTCCGCCGGGATCCGTGCGCAGGATGCGCTGGGCCGTCAATGTGCACTGGAAATCGGCCCGCGTGGCGGTGTGGTGATCGACGATAACTGCGTGAGCAGCGACCCCGACATCTACGCCATCGGCGAATGCGCTTCGTGGAACGGCAGCCTGTTCGGTCTGGTCGCGCCGGGTTATCAAATGGCCCGCAGCGTTGCGACCCGTTTGTGCCAGCAGGACGCCGAGCCGTTCACCGGCGCCGACATGTCGACCAAGCTGAAACTGCTCGGTGTTGATGTCGGTTCCATCGGCGACGCCCACGGCAATACACCGGGCGCCCGCAGCTATCAGTTCATCGATGAAGCCACGGCGAGCTACCGGCGCCTGGTGGTCGACGAGTCGGGCAAACGCGTGCTCGGCGCCGTGTTGGTCGGCGACAACAGTTACTACGACACCTTGCTGCAATACATGCAGAACGGCATCGCCTTGCCGGCGGAACCGGCCAGCCTGATCCTGCCGTCGTCGACCGGTGCCCCGACCCTGGGCCCGGGCGCACTGCCGGAATCGGCCACCGTATGCTCGTGCCACAACGTCACCAAGGGCGCGATCTGCTCGGCCATCGACGGTGGTTGCAGCGACCTTGGCTTGCTCAAGACGCAGACCAAGGCCTGTACCGGTTGCGGTGGTTGTGCCGGATTGCTCAAGCAAGTGTTCGAACACGAGCTGATTGCCCGTGGTGTCAGCGTCGATAAAAGCCTGTGCGAACACTTCGCCTACACCCGTCAGGAACTCTATGCGCTGGTGCGTGTGGAAGGGGTGATCACCTTCGAAGAACTGCTGGCCAAACACGGTCGCGGCCACACCGGTTGTGATGTGTGCAAACCGGCAGTGGGCTCGATTCTCGCCTCGTGCTGGAACCAGCCGATCATGGACACCTCGCTGGTGCCGTTGCAGGACACCAACGATACGTTCATGGCCAACATGCAGAAAAACGGCACCTACTCGGTCGTGCCGCGGATTCCGGGGGGCGAGATCACTGCCGACAAACTGATCGCCATCGGTGTGGTGGCGAAAAAGTACGACCTCTACACCAAGATCACCGGCGGCCAGCGCATCGACCTGTTCGGCGCGCAACTGCATCAGTTGCCGGAGATCTGGGGCGAGTTGATTGAGGCGGGTTTCGAAACCGGCCACGCCTACGGCAAATCGACCCGCACCGTGAAGTCTTGCGTGGGCAGCACCTGGTGCCGTTACGGCGTGCAGGACAGTGTGCAAATGGCCCTGACCATTGAGGACCGCTACAAGGGTTTGCGCTCGCCGCACAAGCTCAAGTTCGCCGTGTCCGGTTGCACCCGCGAGTGCGCCGAGGCGCAGAGCAAGGACGTGGGCGTGATAGCCACCGAGAAGGGCTGGAACCTCTACATCGCCGGTAACGGCGGCATGCGCCCGCGTCATGCCGAGCTGTTCGCCACCGACCTTGATGATGAAACCCTGATCCGCTACATCGACCGCTTCCTGATGTTCTACATCCGCACCGCCGACAAATTGCAGCGCACCTCGGTCTGGCGCGAAAGCCTGGAAGGGGGCCTGGACTACCTCAAGGACGTGATCATTCACGACAGCCTCGGGCTCGGTGCCGAACTCGAATCGCAGATGCAGCTGGTGGTCGATCGCTATGAATGCGAGTGGGCCAACGCCCTCAAGGACCCGGAAAAACTCAAGCGCTTCCGCACCTTCGTCAACGACAAGCGCCCGGACCCGGACATCCACTTTGTCCAGGAGCGCGGTCAGCGTCGTCCGATCATGGCCGCTGAACTCAACCTTATCCCTGTCACCGAGGAGATTGCCTGATGAGCCCATTCAATACCCAGCGCGCCGAGTCCCTGCAGTCCGGGGCCTGGCAATCCGTCTGCAATGAGCAAGACCTGGTGAACAACTCCGGCGTCGTGGTGTGGCATGACGGCGCGCAAGTGGCGCTGTTCTATCTGCCCACGGTCGAAGGCCAGACGCTCTACGCCATCGACAATCACGACCCGAAATCGGGGGCGAATGTGATTGGTCGTGGCCTGGTCGGCAGTATCAAGGGGGATTTGGTGGTTGCCGCGCCGATCTACAAACAGCACTTTCGCCTGGAAGACGGTTGCTGCCTGGAAGACCCGCAACAGCAGCTGCGCGTCTGGCCCGTGCGTTTGAATGAGGGTGTCGTGGAGATTGGCGTAGCCTGACGACCGGGTCGTCAAGCTACGCCATGTCCCCTTGAATCAATGGAACGGGAAGATGTAGTTCATCCACGCTGCCATGCGCAACAGGATCTTGCGCATCATGGCGATATGGTGAAAATGCTGGCTGTAGACGGCGGCCTGTCCGTAAGCGCCACCTGGCATCTGTTGAGCGTACTGGGCGTAATCGGGGTCGGTGATTTCAATGATCACCGGCACGCGGCCCGCGGGTGGTGAACCGGTGAAGCCGATGAGCGTGCCCGAAGGCTGGACCTGGCCTTCAGCGATCACGGAAATGACACTTTTGACCCTGCCTTCGAACACCTTGCCGGGAATGCCGTCGAACGCGACTTCGGCTTCGTCGCCTTCGGTCAGGCGCAGCAGGCTGTTCTGGCGCATCCACGCCGAGAAGTAATGCCCCTCGTCAGGAATGAACACCATGGAAGGGCGCAGCGGCAATCGGGTCGCCATCATGCCCGGACGCAGCGAAACGTGAGTGACAAAACCTTTGCTCGGTGCACGGACCGTGGTGTTCTCGAGTTCGTACTGCGCGTTGTCCAGCTGTGCCTTCAGGTCATCGCTTCGAGCGACGACGGTATCCAGTTCGCGTTGAGTGGCGAAGTTACGCTTGATCAGTTCGCTGATCCGGGCACGGTCGGCCTGCGCGGCAATCAGTTGCGCCTTGAGGGATTTCACCCGGTATTCAAACGGCGCAGGGTCCAGGCGAAACAGAATATCGCCTTTTTCCAGCGACTCGTTGGTCTTGACCGGCACGTCGATCACCTGGCCACTGACCACGGGAATCACTGGGACCGACACGAAATATGAACGGGCCACCTCGGAGTAGGGGTGGTTGTAGTTCATCGTGAAAATCAGCGCGCCGATAATCACGATCCCGCCCAGTACCGCCGTGGGGACCGTCCACTTGTTCAAGGGAATGCGGAAGATTTTGAAGATTGCAACGCAGAGGGCTGCATACGTCAGGATAAGTAAGAGATCCATGGCTTAGATGCCCTCGCCTTTATTGTCCGTCGGCAATGCGGAGTGCGTCGTGCCCGTCGCCGCTTCGAGGCGCTGGACGCGACCTTGCAGTTCCGCGACTTGTTGTTCGAGGTGAATCACATGACTTTTCGGTGTTCCGCCGTCGCCGAAGCCCCAGCCCCGATCTTCCCTGTAAGCCATCGCCCATATCCATAAAAATGGCCACAATGCGTGCAGGGTGAACAAGCTGACCCAGCCAGTGGCATGGATCGCGTCTTGATGGGGGTGGTTGCGGTGTACGGAAATTTCATAAGGAATGTCGTGAAGGACGATGATTCCGTAGAACAGAACAAGCCCGACAAAAATCAACAGACCCAGTGCAAAGTAATCAAGCATGAATTGGCCCCCTTTGAATCAGCAGATGTGCTCGGCTGAGTGTAGCCGCTCAAACTACACTTGAGCGGGCCGGGACGATACACGCCACTCATGGGCCCTGCAACGGCTAAAAACTGCGAGTAAATGGTTGGAAACAAACCTTCAAGGCGAAGACGCATGCAAAGTCAATCAGAACAAAAAAGGGCACGGGTACTCGATCCCGTGGAGCGCATTACCGAAGTGATTTTCGGCCTGTTGATGGCCATGACTTTTACGGGAACCATCAGCGTGGCAACCGCAGATCAATCGGCAGAACGCACGATGATGATCGCCGCGCTCGGTTGCAATCTGGCCTGGGGGTTGGCGGATGCGGTGATGTATCTGCTGCGGACATTGGTCGAGCGCACGCGCAGGATCAATTTGTACGTCAGCTTGCGTAACGGTGCGGATTCGGCGGACGGTCAGGCACTGGTTGCACAAGTGCTGCCGCTTCATCTCGCGGCGGCGGCCGGCACGGAAGGCCTGGAATTGTTGCGCAGCCGCCTGCTTGAACAGCCTTCGCTGCCCGAGCAGGCGAGCCTCGGCTGGGATGATTTCAAAGGCGCACTTGGGGTTTTTCTGTTGGTCGCCGGCTCGACGTTTCCGCTGGTGGTGCCGTTCATCCTGCTTGACCAGACAGCCCTTGCCATACGCCTGTCCAACCTGATCGGGCTGTTGGTGCTGTTCATCGCCGGCTGGATGCTCGCCAAGTATGCCGGTGCAAAACCATGGCAGGGCGGTGCGGTGATGGCGGTGACGGGCGGGGTGCTGATCGTCGCGATCATTGCGCTTGGCGGGTGAAGACTGAGATCAGGATATACACTGAAGACTCATTCTCATTTACAATGCGCCACCATTTTCGCTGGGCAGCCGGGTATGGATGTTCTCGCCGCGTTACATCACTACCTGGTTGAGCCGGTCACCGAGCAGTTTTTTGGGCTCTTTGATGTGAACGGTCGCCTGTGCCTGGCGTTTCTACTGTCGTCTTACAGTGTCGCCTGGTGTCTGTTCCGCTTCAGGAGCGCACGCGGGCTGACCGACGCGCGCTCATTCTGGCAGTTCATCGGCGGCGGCCGGGTCTATCTGCACCGGTCGGCCCTGCTGGACTATCGCTACTACTTCGTCCTCGCCGTCCTCAAGGTTGCCCTGGTGCTGCCCATCGTCGGCCTGGTCGATCCGTACGTCCTGCGTTCTGCGGACTACAGCGCATTTTTCACCCGGTTGTGGGGGGCGCGTACGCAAGTGGGGGACAATCTCACGTTGTCCCTGCTGTTTGGGCTTGGCGTGTTTCTGGTGAAGGATTTCAGCCATTACTGGGGCCATCGTGCCTTTCATTCCCGCTATCTGTGGGCGTTCCATAAAGTCCATCATTCGGCGCCTGTGCTGGTGCCGGCCACCGCCAGCCGAACGCATTTTCTCGAAGAAGTGGTAGAAAAACTCAGCGATACGATTTGCATTGGCGCCTACGCCGGACTGTTCTGGTACGCCTGTGGTGGGGAGATCAGCCGCTATACGCTGTTTGGCGTGACCTACATGGTTTTCATCTTTAATGGACTGGGGGCTAACCTGCGCCACAGCCACGTCTGGTTTTCGTTTGGTCCGTTGATCGAGCGCGTGGTGAGCAGCCCTGCGCAACATCAGATCCACCACAGCAATGCGCTCCGGCACTTCAACAAGAACTTCGGCATCAACCTGTCACTCTGGGACTGGATGTTCGGCACGCTCTATGTCACGCAATCGAAGCCGGAGACGCTTCAATTCGGTACGGGTGACCAGGATGTCGAGCGTTACCTGACGCTTCGCGGCTTGATCCTCACGCCGTTTATCGATATCGCCCACCAAATCCTTTCGCGCAAAAGGTCTGCCGTCGCAATAATCGACATCGAGCGCAGCCAGCGCTGATCCGTATTTTTCCGCGCAATCTGCATCTGTAACGGGTGCAGTCATCGGCCCACAATAAATCCCATTCACGGTATGGGAGGTTGTATGGCGAAGATGACGATTTTTCTGGGCGGTTTTCTGATATTGACCATTTTGATTGGTGCGCTGGCGACGATTCCTCCGGCGTGAGAAACGGATTGGCTGCCAGTTGCCGTGGTAAAACCGCTCAGGTCTCCCTTCATCTTGTACGCACCTGGTGGATAGTCGTGATTTAGACTAAACCGGAGTATCCAGGTGCGGGAGTGACAAGCGTGGCGGGATTACGATGGACTCGATGATCACGGCAGCAGCGCTGGCGTTGGCGGCGGGTGACCCGCTCGGCGCGCTGGACCGCGTTGCTTTGCGCAATGACGCTCCGGCGCTGGCCTTGCGCGGTATTGCCATGGCGCAACTGGGTGATCTGGAGCGGGCCAGGGCACTGGTGAAAAGTGCGCACCGGGCCTTCGCCCCGAAGGAGGTGTTGTCCCGCGCGCGGTGCGTGGTGGCAGAGGCCGAAATCGCCTTGGCTTCGCGGGAACTCGGCTGGCCGGTCAAGGCGCTTGAGGCAGCGCGGGTGACGCTGGAGGCCCACGGTGACCGGGTCAACGCGGCGCATGCGCGGTATCTGCAAATCCGTCGTTTGTTGCTGATCGGCCGGCTCGACGAAGCAAAGCAAACACTCAATGAACTCGACCCCGGCCCATTACCGCCGGCCTTGCGTGCGATCCATGAACTGGTCGTCGCGGGGATCGCCATTCGGCGGCTGCAATCGAACGCGGCAAAGGAAGCGCTGACCCGGGCCCGACACGCGGCCGAACAGGCGAATATCCCGGCGCTGATGGCCGAGATCGAACACGCGGCACGCCTGCTCGACACCCCGGCGGCGCGCCTGATTGTTCGAGGCGAAGCGCGGCCGGTGTTGCTGGAGGAGGTCGAGGTCGTGCTCGGTTCGACGGCATTGGTGGTGGATGCGTGCCGATATAGCGTGCGCGGCTGTGGCATGTCGGTCTCCCTCGCCACGCGTCCGGTGCTGTTCATCCTTGCCCGGACATTGGCTGAAGCGTGGCCCGGCGATGTTTCAAGAGAGACACTTATCGCGCGGGCGTTCCGTTTGAAACTCTCCGACGAATCCCATCGCGCACGGCTACGGGTGGAAATCGGCAGGCTGCGCAAAGCGCTCAAGCCGCTGGCAGAAGTGACCGCCACCCCACGAGGATTTGTCCTGCAATCACAGGCATGCCCGGAGGTGATGGTGCTGGCCCAACCCGTCGAGGAAAAGTTTGCGGCGGTGCTTGCCAGCCTTGCCAGCGGTGAGCCGTGGTCGAGTTCCGCGCTGGCGTTGGCCCTGGATGCCAGCCAGCGCACAGTGCAACGGGCACTGGAAGCATTGGCGCAACAAGGCAAGGTGCAATCGCTGGGGCGTGGTCGAGCGCGGCGCTGGATGACGCCGCCTGTGCCCGGTTTCGCGACGACCTTGTTACTCCCGGTTTCGCTGCCAGGTGGCTAGGATCGACGCCACAACCCCTTGTTGAGGAATGCCAGGATGAAACACGCAACTGCTGAAATCATTCGTGAATACGGCCCGTTTGCCGAAGTCGACCATGTGTGCGGCGTCACGTGGGATGGCGAGAAGGTCTGGTTTGCCTGCAATAGCAAAATCAATGCGCTGGACCCGGACAGTGGCAAGGTGCTGCGCTCGATTGACGTTGCCGCCCATGCCGGCACTGCCTTTGATGGCGAGCACCTGTTCCAGATCGACGAAGATCGCATCCACAAAATCGATCCCCGGACCGGACATATCCTTTCGACCATTCCCGCCCCCGGTGGTGGCAGCGATTCGGGACTGACCTGGGCCGAAGGCTCGCTGTGGGTGGGGCAGTATCAGGAACGCAAGATTCACCAGATCGACCCCGGAAACGGCAAGATCCTGCGCACCATTGAATCCAACCGCTTTGTCACCGGTGTCACCTTCGTCGAGGGGGCTCTGTGGCACGGCACATGGGAAGGCGACGAGAGCGAACTGCGCCGCGTCGACGCGAAAACCGGCGAGGTCCTGGAAAGCCTCAAGATGCCGGAAGGAGTCGGGGTTTCCGGGTTGGAATTCGATGGTGGCGAGCGGTTTTTCTGCGGTGGCGGCGGCAGCGGAAAGGTGAGGGTGGTACGCCGGCCTGCGTGAATCACAGGCACCAAACTTTTTGTAGGAGCAAGCTTGCTCGCGATTGCAATGCCACGGCCAACATCAATGTTGGCTGAACTGACGCTATCCCGAGCAGGCTCGCTCCCACAGGGGGGGGCGCATAGTATTTTTCCGTCCTGCCACGTTTTCTCTAGAACATAATCGGTCTAAAACCGGCCTTGGCAATCCGGCTGATTTTGCTAATCTGAATCCTGTAGGTGAAGACGCAGACTGATGCGCAAAAGGATAGCAAGGAAACGTGGGGCGCGTTCCGAAGGGTACACGGTTAGAAAGATCTCCGCGCTGGGATCCAGCCCTTATGCCGTGTGAAGCAGAAGAGCATCTTTACAGTTTCATCACTCTTTTGTAGGAGTCCTGATAAACCTTGTAAGCCGGAGACCAGCACCGGCCACCTACTTTCTTTCATTATCAAAGCCCGCGACATGCGGGCTTTTTCATGCGTGCGATTCAGTCGGATCAGGGCGCGCCGAACAGCATGGTCCAGTAGACGCCTTTGTCGCTGCGCGAGTCTGCGGCGTAAGCGGCACCGACCTGAGTGAACATCGGGTTCATCAGGTTGGCGCAGTGCCCTGGGCTGGCGAGCCAACCGGCCATCGCCTTGCTCGGTGAACCCTGGCCGGCAGCGATGTTTTCACCGATCTGCCGGCCACGGTAACCGGCAGCCCTGGCCCGGTCTGCGGGCATGTCACCATCGGGGTCCTGATGCGCGAAATAGTTATCGTAGGCCATGGCCTTGCTGTGACCTTGGGCGGCGGCACCCAGAGCGGGGTTCCAGCTCAAGGGCCGGGCAGCGGCGAAGCGCTGACGACCGCAAAGGCGCGGTTTTGCACGCGCCGCATTGACCTGCGCGAGCAACGCCTTGCCGGCGCTTCGCGCATCGCCGGTTTGTCCCTCGAGCACGGGCTTGGCAAGCACCACTTGCCATTCACGCCCGGAACGGGTGACGCCGATGTCGGCGTATTGGCTGTCGAGCAGCGCTGCGCAGTGCTCGTCTTGAAGCAGGTCGAATGCGTCCTCGGCATCCTGTGCACCCACCACGCGAATGGAACGCACCGTCACCGCTTGATAGCCGGAAGCCTTCAATCGGTCGCGCAATCCGCCGCCATAACCGATGGGCAATGCCAGGTTTGGCTTGAGTGACAGGGGCGACAAGCGTTGCGCCGGGCGTCGGTCGCAGCGCTGGGGGTGAGCGCGATAGTCGTTGATGGCGTCCACCAGCTGCCTTTGCCCATTGGCATGGGCGGGGCTGGCAAGAACGGGGAGCAAGGCAGACAGGCACAGTGAAGTAAAGCGCAAGGCAACGACAGTTTGGCGCATGGTGCGGACAACTCGAAAGAGATGACAACGATGGGAGTGGGGGAAAACGCTGATATGACTGGCGTCTTGGGACAAGGTTCACGGCGGGCGTGAGCCTGTTTGGTGCCGGAACCCAATGTCCGACGAAGGGTAGGCGTGCGCTCCAACCGTCCAGCGGGGGCAAGCCCCCTCGCCACAAACACTAATGCGCCGTTTCCAACCCTTCACCCAACGCCTTGAAATATTCGGGACTGTCGCTGATCGAGTTGTGCCCCGCGCCTGGAATCGCCTGCAGCGACGCCACACCGGGGAGGAAATGGCGATAGAGCCGCTGGGTGCTGGCGCCGGGAATCACTTCGTCATGTTCGGCGGCAATCAGCTTCGTCGGCACGGCGATGTGCGCGGCATAGCGCCAGGATTCGAATCTGTCCTTCAACAGCCAATGCACCGGCAACCAGCGGAACTGGCGGACTGCGAGTTCTTCCAGGCTGTTGTACGGCGTGACCAGTACCAGTTTCGTCGCCGGGCGGGCGCTGGCCAGGCGCACGGCGACCCCCGAACCCAGGCTGCGCCCAACCACCGTGATCTGCGGGTGGTCGGCGTAAACCTTGTCGAACAAGGCCATGGCATCGCGGGCGATGGCTTCTTCGGAGGGAGAACCGCTGCTGCCGCCAAAGCCTCGGTAATGCATGAAATACAAGGCATGGTCCGGGAAGGCTTCGGCGTACCCCGGCAGGCTGCGTGAGACGTCCTCGGCATTGCCACCGAAATAGATCAGCGCTTTCGGGCCATGATGCGCACGCACCGACACAAGCACCTGCGCGTCGTCGACCGGTAGCGTCAGCAGCGTTGCTGACGATTCAGCGGCCCGGGGTTGCGGGTAGTAGATCAGCGAGCGCTGAAAGACAAACAACAGAAGGCAGAGCGCCAGATACAGCGCGGCAAGGATGACGAGGAGCAACACCAGTTTTCGAGACATTCGGCTAACGTTAGTGGGTGGCATTGACGGCTCCGGGGTGCTGTCAAAGTGTAGCTGGCGGTAAAGGAGGGCACCGATGCCCGCGTGGCTCAATGCGTTGGCGGCCCTGAAGTATGACGAACAGGGAAGAATCGTCGGCGGCAGCTACGCTGATGTGGCAAGCATTACGGAATGTCAGGCGCAACAAGTCGAAACCTGGTCGACTGGTGAAGGGCATTTTATGAGCCATTCTGAGGGTTACACCCGTAGAAGACTTCTCACGCTGGCTGCCGGTGCTTCGGCGGTCTTCACGTTCGGTCCGGTCGGTGCACAATCGGCGCCGCCGACGGGAACAGGAGGCAAGACCATGCAGACCCGCGTCATTCCTTCCAGCAATGAGTCATTGCCGATCGTCGGCCTGGGCACCTATCGCGGTTTTGATGTGGCGCCCTCGGACCCCGCCTACAAAAACCTGGCCGTCGTGCTCAATGCGTTGTTCGAGAAGGGCGGCAAGGTCATCGACAGCTCACCGATGTACGGTCGCGCCGAACAGACCACCGGTGAGCTGTTGTCGATCCATGAGCCACGCTCGCCGGCGTTTCTGGCGACCAAGGTGTGGACCCGTGGTCGCGAGGAAGGCATTGCGCAGATGGAGCAGTCCTTCAGCCTGTTGCAGACCGACCGTATCGACCTCATGCAGATCCATAACCTGCTGGACTGGCAAATCCATCTGCCGACGTTGCGCCACTGGAAGGAAGCGGGGCGCATCCGTTATATCGGTATCACGCATTACACCGCTTCGGCCTATGAAGAAGTGGAAGCGGTGCTCAAGGCCGAGCCGCTGGACTTCTTGCAGATCAACTATGCGCTGGATGACCGTGGCGTCGAAAAACGCATCCTGCCGCTGTGTCGCGACCGAGGCGTGGCGGTGATTTGCAATCGCCCGTTTGGGGGTGGCGGCTTGATTGATCGGCTTCAGGGCAAACCACTGCCAGGTTGGGCCGCGCAGGTCGGGGTCAAGAGTTGGCCGCAACTGGCGCTCAAATTCCTGTTGTCCCATTCTGCGGTGACTTGTGTCATTCCCGGTACCGGCAACCCGCGCTACATGGCGGAAAACGCTGGCGCCGGCTTCGGCCCGATGCTCACCGACGCCCAGCGTCAGCAGCTGATTGCGTTGGTGAGCTAGTCGCCAACGGGCCGTGAAAGCTCTCCTATACTGTTCCGCGTCCACGTCTTTGCATCGCAAATGCGGTGCCGATGGCGTCCCTGTCCATCACTGCAAGGAGATCGAACATGGCAATTCGAATTGGCGACGAAGCACCGGATTTCACCGCTGACACCACCGAGGGCAGCATCAACTTTCATCAATGGATCGGCGACGGCTGGGCGATTCTGTTTTCCCATCCCAAGGATTTCACCCCGGTTTGTACGACTGAGCTGGGTTACCTGGCCAAACTCAAACCGGAGTTCGACAAGCGCAACACCAAGGTTGTCGGGCTGAGCATCGACCCGGTCAGCGACCATAACCGCTGGGTAGGTGATATCGCCGAGACCCAGGGCACGGCAGTCAACTATCCACTCATCGGCGACGAAAACCTGGTGGTGGCCAAGCTCTACGACATGATCCATCCCAACGCCAGCGGCGGCTCGCGCACGGCGGTGGACAACGCCACGGTGCGTTCGGTGTTCATTGTCGGCCCGGACAAGAAGGTCAAGGCGATGCTGATCTACCCCATGAGTGCCGGGCGCAATTTCGATGAAGTGCTGCGGTTGCTCGACTCCCTGCAACTGAATGCCAAGCACACTGTGGCGACGCCGGTGAACTGGCGGCCGGGTGAAGATGTGATCATTCCGACGTCAGTGTCTGACGAGGATGCGAAGAAGAAGTATCCGGACGGGTTCAAGACCCTGAAACCGTATTTGCGGACTGTGGCTCAGCCTAAATAGTTTTCGGCAATGTAACCGCCATCGCCAGCAAGCCGGCTCCTACAGGTTTTGTGAACACCTGTAGGAGCCGGCTTGCTGGCGATGAGGCCGGCCGGTCCTGCCGACCTGAAACTTCGATTCAAACCAGATACTTTTTAAACCATCCTACCGTCCGCTCCCACGCCAGTTTCGCCGCCGCCTCGTCATAACGCGGTGTGGAATCATTGTGAAACCCATGATTGCAGCCAGGGTAGATGAACGCCTCATACGTCTTGCCCCCGGCCTTCAACGCCTTCTCATAGGCCGGCCAACCTTCGTTGATGCGTGTATCCAGCTCGCCGTAGTGCAGCATCACCGGGGCCTTGATCCGGGGCACTTCTTCGGCGGTCGGCTGGCGACCGTAGAACGATACGGCAGCGCCCAGTTCCGGGTAGGCCACCGCAGCTGCGTTGGCAACGCCACCGCCGTAGCAGAACCCGGTGATGCCGACTTTCCCTGTGGTGGCCGGGTGTTTCATCATCCACTCGACGGCGGCGAAAAAGTCGTTCATGAGTTTTTCCGGGTCGACCGTCGCTTGAAGTTCACGACCTTTATCGTCGTTGCCGGGATAGCCGCCGACCGAACTCAGGCCATCCGGGGCGAGGGCGATGAACCCCGCCTTGGCCACACGCCGGGCGACGTCTTCGATGTACGGGTTGAGCCCGCGGTTTTCATGCACGACCACCACCGCCGGAACCTTGCCGGTGGCCTTGGCCGGGCGCACCAGATAAGCCCGCACCTCGCCATGACCCTTGGGCGAAGGGTAGGTGACGTATTCGGCAATGATGTCCGGGTCGGTGAACGCGATTTGCTCGGCCAGTGCATAGTTGGGGCTCAACGCCGCGAGCAGGGCGCTGGCGGTCAATCCGCCGAGGGTGAACAACGCCGCACGATCGAGAAACTCCCGGCGATTGATCTTGCCGTGGGCGTAGTAGTCGTACAGCTCCAGCAGTTCGGGGGCGAAGTCTTTGGCGGTGAGGCGGGTCATGGTTGGCGTTCCTCTCGGCTGGGTGAACACAAACCCTGTAGGAGCGAGCTTGCTCGCGATAGCGGTGTGTCAGACAAAGTATTATTGCCTGTGCCGCCGCCATCGCGGGCAAGCCCGCTCCTACAGGGATCAACGGTGGTGTCAGAGCTTCATTTCAGGCACTGCGCCCCGGCCGTCGCCACCTGCGCATCCTGCTCGGCCTTGACGCCGGACACGCCGACCGCGCCAATCACCTGGCCGTCGAAAACGATCGGCACGCCGCCCTCCAGCGAAGTCAGCAACGGGGCTGACAGGAATGCGTGGCGTCCACCATTGACCATGTCCTCATAAAACTTGGATTCGCGTCGGCCCAACGCCGAGGTGCGCGCCTTTTCGGTGGCGATGTAGGCGCTGCCCGGGGCGCAGCCGTCGAGGCGTTCGAGGGCGAGCGGGTGACCGCCGTCATCGACGACCACGATGGTCACCGCCCATTGATTGCTTTGCGCTTCGGTACGGGCGGCGGCGAGGATCTGGCTGACTTCGGTCTGGCTGAGGACGGCTTTACGGTTCATGGACATCTCCAGGATTCGGTTAAGGCAGGGCGGCTTCGACCAGTTCGATCCAGTGCCGGACCGGGGTTCGGCCAGCGCCGTCGAGGTGCGACTGGCAGCCGATATTGGCCGTGACGATGACCTCGGGGTGGCCGCTTTCCAGGGCGTTGAGCTTGTTGTCGCGCAGTTGCCGGGACAGCGCCGGCTGGGTCAGCGAATAGGTGCCCGCCGAGCCGCAGCACAGGTGGCCGTCGGGAACGCTGGTCAGGTTGAAACCCAGTTGCATCAGCAAGGCCTCCACCGCGCCACCGAGTTTCTGCCCGTGCTGCAAGGTGCAAGGGCAGTGGAACGCCAAACGCTGCGAAGCGTGGATGCCGAGCTGCTCCAGCGGCTCGTTGCGCAGCACTTCCACCAGGTCCAGGGCCAGTGCGCTGACCTTTTTCGCCTTGTCGGCATAGGCCGGGTCGCTGGCGAGCAGATGCCCGTAATCCTTGATGAACGCGCCACAACCGCTGGCGGTTTGCACAATCGCCTCGGCGCCTTTTTCGATACTCGGCCACCAGGCGTCGATGTTGCGCCGGGCACGGTCGAGACCGGCGGCCTGGGCGTCGAGGTGATAATCCACAGCGCCACAACAACCGGCCTCGCGGCTGCTGATGACGCTGATCCCCAATCGATCCAGCACCCGCGCCGCCGCCGCATTGGTATTGGGCGACAGACTGGGCTGTACGCAACCTTCGAGCATCAGCACCTGACGATCGCGATGGGTGCGGGGACGCGGCTTGGCAGGCGTTGCATGGCGCGGCAATTTGCTTTGCAGGGCATCGGGCAGCAGCGCCCGGAATACCTGACCACTGTTGACCAGGCCCTTGAACAACTCCGGATGAGGAACGGTCCGGCGCAAACCCTCACGCAACAGGCGTTGACCGAGCGGGCGCGGCACTGCCGCATCGACCACCGCCCGGCCGATGTCCAGCAGGTTGTGGTAATCCACGCCCGAAGGGCAGGTGGTTTCGCAGTTGCGGCACGACAGGCAGCGGTCAAGATGCTGCTGAGTCTTTTGCGTGACCTCGTTGCCTTCCAGCACTTGCTTGATCAGGTAAATCCGCCCCCGTGGCCCGTCCAGTTCATCGCCGAGCAATTGATAGGTCGGACACGTGGCATTGCAGAATCCGCAGTGCACGCAGGTGCGCAGAATGCTTTCGGCTTCTGCGGCACGGGGCAGCTCGCGGGCGCGTTCACTCAATGTCGTCTGCATGGTTCAAAGCTCCGCGTACAGGCGTCCGGGGTTGAATATGCCCTGGGGGTCGAGTTGTTGCTTCAGGCTGCGGTGGTAGCGCATCAGCGCCCGGGGCAGCGGCTGGAACGGCGTGTCGGTCAGGCCATGGCTGAAGCAGGTGACATGGCCGCCGACTTCCTCGACGACTTTGCGAATGAACGTCGCTTCGGCATCGGATTTCAACCAGCGCTGGGCGCCGCCCCAGTCGATCAACTGGCGGCCGGGCAACGACAAACGCGGTGTGTTGTTTGGCACGGACAGACGCCAAAGCGGCTGATCCTCATCGAAGAAACTCAGGCGATGTTCGTTGAGATCGTCCCAATACATGCCGTCCAGCCGCTCACCGCCCAAACGCTCATGGGCTGCCGCCACCGACCCTTCGCCACCTTCAAGGCGCAAGTGCAAGCGTTCGCCATCATGGCAGGCCGCGCTGATCGGCAACGGTTGCTGGCCCCATTCAGCCAACTGGCGCAGGGCGTGTTCGCTGTCCATGTCCAGGCTGATACTCAAGGTCTGCCGAGGTTTTGGCAGCACCTTCAAAGAGACTTCGGTGATCACCCCCAGGCAGCCGAAACTGCCGGCCATGAGGCGGGACAGGTCGTAGCCGGCGACGTTTTTCATCACCTCGCCGCCAAAGCGCAACAGCTTGCCCTGACCGGTGATGACCCGCGTGCCGAGGACGAAGTCGCGCACTGAGCCGGACCACGGCCGCCGTGGTCCCGACAGTCCGCAGGCAATCATGCCGCCGACGGTCGCGCGTTCACCGAAGGACGGTGGTTCGCAGGGCAGCATCTGTTGGGCGGCGTCCAGCACCTCAGCCAGTTCCGACAACAGCGTGCCGCAGCGGGCGGTGATCACCAGTTCGGTCGGGTCGTAGCTGACAATGCCCCGGTGCGAACGCGTGTCGAGGATTTCTCCCGCCAGGGTGCGCCCCAGGAAAGCCTTGCTGTCGGAACCCTGGATGCGTAAGGGCGTGGCGTTGTCCAACGCCTGATTGACCTGCTTGAGCAACAGGGCGCTGTCATCGAAATCGTCCGGGCTGCGCATCAGAAACGCTCCAGCTCAGGGAAGGGCAATTGACCGCCGTGCACGTGCAGGGCACCAAACTCGGCGCATCGGTGCAGGGTCGGAATGTTCTTGCCGGGGTTGAGCAGGCCGCCCGGATCAAACGCGGCTTTGACCGCATGGAACACCGTCAACTCGTCGCTGTTGAACTGCGCGCACATCTGATTGATCTTCTCGCGCCCCACGCCATGCTCACCGGTGATGCTACCGCCGACCTTCACGCACAACTCCAGAATTTTGCCGCCGAGGGTTTCGGCACGCTCCAGTTCGCCCGGTTGGTTGGCGTCGAACAGAATCAAGGGGTGCATGTTGCCGTCGCCGGCATGGAACACGTTGGCCACGCGCAGGCCATATTCGTTCGACAGTTCGGCGATGGCATGCAGAACGCCTGGCAGTTCGCGGCGGGGGATGGTGCCGTCCATGCAGTAATAGTCCGGCGAGAGACGGCCGACGGCCGGGAAGGCATTTTTGCGCCCGGCCCAGAACCGCACGCGTTCGGCTTCATCTTTGGCCTGGCGCAACTCGGTCGCGCCGGCCTGAAGCAGCACCTCGCGCACTCGGTCGCAGTCATCCGCGACGTCGGCCTCAACACCGTCGAGTTCACACAGCAAAATGGCTTCGGCGTCGACCGGATAACCGGCGTGGATGAAATCTTCGGCGGCACGAATGGCCAGGTTGTCCATCATTTCCAGGCCACCGGGAATGATCCCGGCAGCAATGATATCGCCGACGGCGCGCCCGGCCTTTTCCACGGAGTCGAACGCCGCCAGCAGCACTTTGGCGGTCTGCGGTTTGGGCAAAAGTTTGACCGTGACTTCGGTGATCACCCCGAGCATGCCCTCGGAGCCAGTGAACAATGCAAGCAGGTCAAACCCCGGCGAATCCAGGGCATTGGAGCCCAGGCTCAGGTGTTCGCCCTCGACGGTAAGAATGTCGACTTTCAATACGTTGTGCACGGTCAGGCCGTACTTCAGGCAATGCACGCCACCGGCGTTTTCCGCGACGTTGCCGCCGATGGAACAAGCGATCTGCGAAGAAGGGTCCGGCGCGTAATACAAGCCGAACGGCGCCGCGGCCTGGGAAATCGCCAGGTTGCGTACACCCGGCTGAACCCGCGCCGTGCGGGCGGCGGGATCGATGCGCAGGATGTTGTTGAAGCGCGCCATCACCAGCAACACGCCTTTTTCCAGTGGCAATGCGCCGCCCGACAGACCTGTGCCGGCGCCCCGAGCAACCACCGGCACACGCATTTCATGACAGATACGCAGCACGCCCTGAACCTGGGCAATGTCCTGTGGCAGCACCACCAGCATGGGCGTGGTGCGGTAAGCGGACAGTCCGTCGCATTCGTACGGCTTGAGCTCTTCCTTCTGATGCAGGACTTCAAGGTCGGGCCACTGCGTGCGCAGGGCCTGTAACAGCAGGTTTTTGTCGACGTTCGGCAGTGCGCCGTCAACGCGTTCATCGTAGAGAATGTTCATCGGTTCACGACACTCGCAGGATGCCACTGACGTTAATGATTGGCCCGGAACGGTCCACTGTCCATGGGTTGTTTGTCCGCAGGATCGGTCTGTCTGCTCAATCTGTTTTGCAACAGAACTCCAACGCCCGGGCGGTAAGCCCGAGCGTGGAAAGAGGTGTGCACGGGAACCGCTTAATGACCGCCCACCACCATGTGGCTGAACGGCGCGACGTAGGCCTGCAATGTCACCAGCCCACCGACCAGAATCGCCAGCACGATGGAATGGAAGAACACGTAGCGCAGGATTTCCCCTTCATGGCCGTACCAGCGGGTGGCGGTGGAGGCGACCACGATCGACTGGGCGTCGACCATTTTGCCCATGACCCCGCCGGAACTGTTGGCGGCGGCCATCAACACCGGGCTGATCCCCAGTTGCTCCGAGGTCACCCGCTGCAAGCCGCCGAACAGCACGTTTGAAGCGGTGTCCGAACCGGTCAGGGCCACGCCGAGCCAGCCGAGCAGGGTGCCGAACATGGGGTAGAAAATGCCCGTCGCGGCGAACGCCAGGCCCATCGTCGCATCAAGCCCCGAATAGCGGGTGAGGAACCCGAGGGCCAGCATCGCCACAATGGTGATCAGCGAAAAACGCACCACCCAGAGCGTTCGCAGGTATTGGTGAATCAGTTGCGGGATGGAGTAGCCCATCAGCAACCCGCCAACAATCGCCGCCAGCAGGATGCCGCTGCCGGTCGCGGTGAACCAGGTGAACTTGTAGATCGCTTCCTCGGTTTTCGCTGTCGGCACCACGGGTGGGACTTTTTCGATTTGCTGGTGAATGGTGGTGAACGTCAGGATCGGCGCAAAGACCGGATTGGCCTCGCGCATCGGCTTGCCCTGCGGGTCGAGCTTGGCGGCGCTGGTTTGCGGATCAATGGCCGGACGGGTGTCGAAGGTGTTCTTGAAGCCTTGGGTGCCCCAGATGAACACGAAAATCGTGAGGATGATCCACGGCATCCAGGCACGCATCACCGCCGGTTTTACATCACTGGCGAAGGCTGCACTGGGTACAGGCTTTTCATCGTGCTCCACATCGATTTTCGAGTCGTCGTGTCGCCCGGTCAGCGCGGCGGAAGTGTGTACCGTGGCGGGTTTCCAGACTTTCAGGAAACCCGTCAGACAGGCCATGGAAATCAGCGCGGCAATCACGTCCACCAGCATCGGCCCGTGATAGTTGGACACGAGGAACTGCGGAATCGCAAAGCTGACGCCCGCCACCAGGATCGCGGGCCAGATCTCCAGCATCTTGCGCCAACCGGCAAAGGCCCAGATCAGCCAGAACGGCACCAGCACCGAGAAGAACGGCAACTGCCGACCAACCATCATCGACAGCTCCATTTCATCCAGCCCGGTGACCTTGGCCAACGTGATGATCGGTGTACCCAGGGCGCCGAATGCCACTGGCGCGGTGTTGGCGATCAGCGCCAGGCCGGAGGCAGCCAACGGCGAGAAGCCCAGGCCGATCAATATCGCGCCGGTCACTGCCACTGGCGTGCCGAAACCCGCCGCTCCTTCAAAAAAGGCGCCGAAGCAGAAGGCGATCAGCAGCAATTGCAGGCGGCGGTCGTCAGTGATGCGTGCCAGGGAATCCTGCAGCACCTTGAACGAACCGTTCTCGGTGGTCAGCCGGTGCAGGAAAATGATGTTCA
Organism: Pseudomonas sp. C32; assembly: GCF_030417915.1. Taxonomy (NCBI): domain Bacteria; kingdom Pseudomonadati; phylum Pseudomonadota; class Gammaproteobacteria; order Pseudomonadales; family Pseudomonadaceae; genus Pseudomonas; species Pseudomonas sp. C32. Next base: position 46,089 of record NZ_JAUHUK010000023.1, read on the forward strand.
ACACAATCCAGCCAATCGGCAGCAAGCCATTGGCCGCACCGTACAGTGCCGCCGACCCGGCCATGTTGGCCGGCATGCCGAAGGCGAAAATCGCAATCAGCAAGGCTGACCCCAGGGCAAGCAACGCCGCCAGGTGAGCCTTGACGTGGAAAAACGCCAGCGATGCCAGCATCACCACCACCGGGACGGCGGCCATGAGGGTTGAAAGCACCGGGCTGTTGAACGGATCGTAGATTTGCTGCCAAACCATGTTCCACCTCTGCTTTTTATTGTTGGACGTGCAGACCCCCCAGGGGGCGGTGGCTTGAAGTATAGGTGGCATTGCGCGGCTGTCAGGCAAGGCCTCTGGTCTCGCCAATCGGCGCTTTGCAACAGGCTGAACTAGCATGGCCAGAAGGGTTCTGAATTCAGCCTGAGGAGGAATGCAGCCATGACCGAGCGCCATCTGGAACACAAGGAAACGCTGTCGAACGGATGCAGCATCAAAGTCAAAGCCGAGATACTGAAAGACGGTTCGCTGGGAATGTTCATCGGCGTTTATCGGCCGGATGGCACCGCCATCGACGAGAACCACGATCCCAAGCCGCACATGCTGGACATGGAGGCGGCAATGGATTGGGGCATCGATATCGCGAAGGGCATCGGCAATAGCCAGCGAACGCTGTAAGCGCAGTCACACGTGTTTTTCTGCCGTGCAGCCTGAAGAATGAATCGTTCTCGAGTTGTGCGGCGATGCCGAATACAGTTTGGGCCTCGAACAGTTGCTCAAAAGTATTGATCGGCAAGGATAGGCAGCCTCCAGAGCGACGACTTTGCTGAATGGGTGAGGCGCGGCACCTATACTCAGATGAAGGCCTTTTGAGCGTCGGGCATGTCGTTCGGCGCAGACTTTAGAGAACCGCGATCTTGAACCTGCGTTCGCTGATCGTTGTCGTGCTACTGGTGTTGGCGGGATGCGCCACGCCGGAGCGCGCGCAGGTGCAAGTGGCGCCGGTCTTCGTCTCCCCCAGCACCTGGCAACAGGTGGACCGAGAGATCGTCGAGGGCTCGAAGTCAGCGACCGAGCAGACCAAGATCTACGCCCACGGCGCCATGGATTACTGGCGCACGCGGGTCTATCAACTGACTGAAGAGAACTTCATTCCCTGGTTCAGCAGTTACTGGACCCAGGAATGGATCTCGATGAAAGTCAGTTGGTACACCCTCAGCGCCCAGGGCGAGCAGGATGCGTCGGCCAAGCGGTTGGCGGCCTATCTGCTGGAGGCGTATCAGGAAAAAGTCCTGGCCCCGGTGGCGGTCGAGATTGATCCCGATGCGATTCTTGGCAATGCAGCGGCGTTCTACGTGGACATTCTCAAGGAAGAATTGCAGAAGATTTCCAAGCGCCACGGCGTGCCGATGGCCCAATTGAATGGCCGAATCCAGAAAATCCCCGCCATTGCCCTCGGGCCGCCACCGGCGCGCAACGCCTCGCTGTACCAGGTGATGCGCGCCGAACCCTTGAACACGCTGCCGGCTTATGCGGCGCTGATCGATAAGATCCACAAGGCCGGAGGGAACAAGGGTGTCGATTCGACCGATACCGCCATGGCCCCCGTCGCCAAGCGCGCCAGCCAGCAGATAGAGGCGGAAATGGCCCCGCGGGGAGCCGCCAGTGCGGTGGCCGCCGCGGCCGGGAAACTTGCCGGTGGCTTGATCACCGTCGGCGTGGCGGGCATTCGCGCAATCATACGGGCCAACGACCGGCCCGACAGCGAGGCGCTGATCCGTAGCAGCCTGGGCAACACCTTCGACAAGGCCTGGAGAAAGCTGCTGCAGAACCCGACCAGCGGCGTGATGGCCGGGACACTGTACCTGGCGGCGCAAATCGAAGGCAGCCTGGGGGATAGCGTGCAACCGTCGGTCGGGTTGAGTGCCGGCACTGTCGATTGGAGCCCGACGCCAGCGACTACCCAACAGAACACCCCATGACCGAAGGAGAACACTCATGTCTTACGTTGATGGATTTATCGCTGCAGTACCCACCGCCCAGCGCGAGCAATACCTGAAACACGCCGAAATCGCCGCTGCCATCTTCAAGGAAAACGGCGCCCTGAGCGTGGTCGAATGCTGGGGCGACGATGTGCCACAAGGCAAAGTGACGTCGTACCCGATGGCGGTCAAACTCAAGGAAGACGAAACCGTCGCCATGGGCTGGATCATCTGGCCGGACAAGGCGACCCGCAATGCCGGCATGGACAAAATGATGCAGGATTCGCGCATGCAGCCGGACGTCAATCCCATGCCGTTTGATGGTCAACGCATGGTGTACGGCGGGTTTGAAATACTCCTAAAAGCCTGACGCGAGCCACAGGGTCACTCCGCTGCCGGGGTGATCCTGCAACTTTTGCGCTGACGGATTTCGTCGTCCGTCGGCCGTTCGCGAATGAACTCGAAACGTGGCTCGCCTTCGCTGTAATGCACCAGCCAGCCCCATTCCAGCTTGAGCTCATCCTGGCCGGGCGCGGGCGGCGAGGCCCACCATGGCTCTGTGCTGATGATCTGTCGCATGGCCCCCTCCGCGTGATTCGCTTGCTAGAACTATAACGCGCATGCGGCGAGGTGCCAGAAACCCGCTGGCCGGTTGTAAACTCAAGCCATTCCCGCAAGAGATGCCCGGCATGAATGACGAATCCCGCGAGCCGTTCAAGCGGCTGTTCTTTGCCCTCGATTGCCCACCGACGCAGCGCAAGGCCATTGCTCGATGGCGCAGCGCCCTGCAACTGAGGAGCGGGCGGCCGGTGCCGGCGGAAAACTTTCACCTGACGTTGAAGTTTCTCGGTTCGATCGTCGCGGCGCAGGTGGCCGATATTTGCGAGGCGGCGGCGTCGGTGCGCACGTCGGCCGAGTGCTTGACCGTGACGCTTGATCGACTGGATGCCTGGCGCAGGGCAGGGGTGCTGGTATTGGCGCCGGAGCAAGCGCCCCCGGCGTTGTTGCGTCTGGTGTATGACCTGGAACAGGCCTTGTTGCCGTTTGCCCTGGAGGATGCGCCTCGTGAGTTTCGCCCGCACCTGACCTTGGCCCGTGACTTTCGCGCGCCGGTACCCGAGTCCGCCACGGCACCGGAATTTTTCCTGCGTGCCGATCGGTTCACACTGTTCGAATCGCACAAGGGCCGCTATCGGGCGCTGGCCGAATGGCCGCTGGGGACGGCGTAATCCAACACAAAAAAAGGCGCCCGAGGGCGCCGAAATTCACCTAAACCGAGGGAGCCAGGTGAGTGATGCAGCGGTGGTAAGGCGCTGCATGAAAGTCCTCTGGCAGGAAGCGGTGGTTATTTACCCAGCTTCACCTTGGTCCAACCCCGGGTCATGACCCGCTGCACGCCAATCGGCATGTCCGGAATCGCATACAAGGTCGCCATCACTTCCTGGGACGGATACGAACCCGGCTCGTTGCGAATCGCTTCATCCACCAACGGCGTCGCCGCCAGGTTGGCGTTGCTGTAGCCGATGTTGTTGGTGATCTCGGCGATGATGTCCGGGCGCATCAGGAAGTCCATGAACAGGTAAGCCTCCTCGACATTCGCTGCATCACGCGGGATGGCGACCATGTCGTAGAAACTGCCGGCCCCTTCTTTCGGGATGCTGTACTCGATCTTCACCTTGTCGCCGGCTTCCTGGGCGCGGGCCTTGGCCTGCAACACGTCGCCGGAGTAACCGACGGCCACGCAGATGTTGCCGTTGGCCAGGTCAGAGATGTACTTCGACGAATGGAAGTAGGCCACCGACGGGCGGATCTTCATGAACAGCGCTTCGGCTTCGGCGATGTGCGCCTTGTTCTGATCGTTCGCCGGGTAACCCAGGTAGTGCAGGGCGGCCGGGATCATTTCGGTGGGCGAATCGAGGAAGCTGATGCCGCAGGCTTTCAGTTTTTCCGCGTTTTCCGGTTTGAACAGCAAGTCCCAGGAGTTGGTCGGGGCGTTGGCACCGAGCACTTCCTTGACCTTTTCCGGGTTGAACCCGATGCCGATCGAGCCCCACATGTACGGAAAGGCGTGGGCGTTATCCGGGTCGCTGGCAGAGGCGTTTTTCAGCAGGACCGGATTGAGGTTCTTCCAGTTCGGCAGCTTTGATTTGTCCAGTTCCTGATAAACACCGGCCTTGACCTGCTTGGCCAGGAAACTGTTGGACGGCACGACGATGTCGTAGCCGGATTTGCCCGCCAGCAGGCGTGCTTCAAGGGTTTCGTTACTGTCGAACACATCGTAGGTCACGCGGATACCGGTCTCGTCTTCGAACTTCTTGACGGTGTCCGGGGCAATGTAATCCGACCAGTTGTAGACGCGCAGAACCTTGTCATTGGCCTGGGCGCCGGTGGCAATCACGCCCAATAAGGACAGTGTCAGCAGAGTCCTGCCAAACATTTTCATCGGTACAACTCCATTTCTTTTTATACAAAACACAATGCAGTATCACAGCGAATCTGTGGCGAGGGAGCTTGCTCCCGCTGGACTGCGCAGCAGTCCCATCTAATGGGGTCGCTTCGCGACCCAGCGGGAGCAAGCTCCCTCGCCACAAAGAGCAAATCACGGAGCTTTAGGCGATAGCTTCCAGCATTTTCTTTTCAGGTTGCTGCCACGATTCGCTGGCCGTCTGGTCCATCGCTTCCTGGATCGCGCGTTTACGGCTGGCTTCGGCACGGCGGCTGAAGTACCAGACCATGAAGGTCACGATCGAAACCGCCAACAGGATCAGGCTGGCCACGGCGTTGATCTCGGGTTTCACACCCAGCCGCACCGCCGAGAACACTTCCATCGGCAGGGTCGTGGAACCCGGACCCGACACGAAGCTCGCCAGCACCAGGTCATCCAGCGACAGGGCGAAGGACATCATGCCGCCGGCCGCCAGTGACGGCGCGATCATCGGAATGGTGATCAGGAAAAACACCTTGAACGGCTTCGCACCGAGGTCCATGGCCGCTTCTTCGATGGACAGGTCCAGCTCGCGAAGGCGGGCGGAGACGACCACCGCCACATAGGCGGCACAAAACGTGGTGTGGGCGATCCAGATCGTGACGATGCCACGCTCCATCGGCCAGCCGATCAACTGCGCCATGGCCACGAACAGCAGCAACAGCGACAGACCGGTGATCACTTCAGGCATCACCAACGGCGCGGTGACCAGACCACCGAACAGCGTGCGCCCCTTGAAACGCGTTACGCGTGTCAGCACAAACGCGGCCAAAGTACCCAGCGCGACCGCTGCAATCGCTGTGTAGCAGGCGATTTCCAGCGAGCGCAAAACCGAGCCCATCAACTGGCTGTTGTCGAGCAAGCCGGCGTACCACTTGATCGACCAGCCGCCCCACACCGTCACCAGCTTGGAGGCGTTGAACGAGTAGATCACCAGAATCAGCATCGGCAGGTAGATAAACGACAGGCCGAAAATCAGCATGAACTTTGAAAATCCGAAGCGTTTCATCCCCGTGCCTCCATCTCTTTGGCCTGGCTGCGGTTAAACAGCAGAATCGGCACAATCAGGATCAACAGCATCACCACCGCCAGGGCAGACGCCACCGGCCAGTCGCGGTTATTGAAGAACTCTTGCCACAGCACTCGGCCGATCATCAGGGTTTCCGGGCCACCCAGCAGTTCCGGAATCACGAACTCGCCGACCACCGGAATGAACACCAGCATGCAACCGGCGATGATGCCGTTCTTGGCCAGCGGCACGGTGATTTTCCAGAAGCTGTTGAAGGTGCTCGAACCCAGGTCCGACGCGGCTTCCAGCAGGCTCTGGTCGTGTTTGACCAGGTTGGCGTAGAGCGGCAGGATCATGAACGGCAGATACGCATACACCACGCCGATATACACGGCGGTATTGGTGTTGAGGATCTCGATCGGGTGCGAGGTCAGCCCGGTCCACATCAGGAAACCGTTGAGCAAACCGTTGTTGCTGAGGATGCCCATCCACGCGTAAACGCGGATCAGGATCGCGGTCCAGGTCGGCATCATGATCAGCAGCATCAAGACGTTTTGCGCTTCCTTGCTCGCCTTGGTAATGGCGTAGGCCATCGGGAAGCCGATCACCAGGCACATCAGCGTGCTGTAGAGCGCGACCTTCAACGAACCGAGATAAGCGGAGAGGTACAGCTCATCTTCGCCCAGCAAGGTGTAGTTGCCGATGTTCAGCAGCAGGTTGAATTTCTGCTCGGCGTAGGTGTAGATCTCAGAGTAGGGCGGAATGGCCAGCGCGGCTTCCGAGAAGCTGATCTTCATTACCAGGAAGAACGGCAGCAGGAAGAACAGGCACAGCCACAGGAACGGAATGCCGATGACCAGTTTTCGCCCACTGGGCACCAGGCGCAGGAATTGCTGATTGAAGGTTCTCATGCGCGCAGTACCACGCCGCTGTCGTCTTCCCACCACACGTAGACCTGATCGTCCCAGGTCGGACGGGCGCCACGGCGTTCGGCGTTGGCCATGAACGACTGCACGACTTTGCCGCCCGGCAGCTCGACGTAGAACACCGAATGTCCGCCGAGGTAGGCGATGTCATGCACTTTGCCGCTGGACCAGTTGTAACGGGTATCAGGCTTGGTGGTGCTGACCAGCAGTTTTTCCGGGCGGATCGCGTAGGTGATCGACTTGTCCTGCACCGAGGTACTGACGCCGTGACCGACGTAGATCTTCTGCTCCAGGTCGGGGCTGTGGATGATCGCGTGACCTTCCAGGTCTTCGATCACGGTGCCGTCGAAGGCGTTCACGTTGCCGATGAATTCGCAGACCATGCGGCTGACCGGCGCCTCATAAATGTCCACCGGGCTGCCGATCTGGGCGATCCAGCCCAGGTGCATGATCGCAATGCGCTCGGCCATGGTCATGGCCTCTTCCTGGTCGTGGGTCACCATCACGCAGGTCACGCCGACGCGTTCGATGATTTCCACCAGTTCCAGCTGCATTTGTGAACGCAGCTTTTTATCCAGTGCACCCATCGGTTCGTCGAGCAACAGCAGCTTCGGGCGCTTGGCCAGGGAACGGGCCAGGGCCACGCGCTGACGCTGACCGCCAGACAGTTGATGGGGTTTGCGTTTGGCGTATTGGGTCATGTGCACCAGGCGCAGCATCTCTTCAACGCGGGCGTCGATTTCACTGGCGGGCAAACGGTCCTGCTTGAGGCCGAAGGCGATGTTCTGTGCCACCGTCATGTGCGGGAACAGGGCGTAGGACTGGAACATCATGTTGATCGGCCGCTCGTACGGCGGCATGTCGGTGATGTCGACACCGTCGAGCAGAATCCGGCCTTCAGTCGGGCGCTCGAAACCGGCGAGCATGCGCAGCAGAGTCGATTTACCCGAACCGGAGCCGCCGAGCAGGGCGAAGATTTCGCCCTGATGGATCTCCAGGGACACATCGTCCACTGCGATGGTCTCGTCGAATTTCTTGGTGACGCGATCGACTTTCACCAACACCTTTTTCGGTGCCTGGTGACCTTCAAGAGCCTTCCTGTAGATGCTGGAGGCGTTTGCCATGTGAAACTCCCAACAGGTTTCAGTCGCCGGGCCAACGCGGCCCTGCTTAATAGTGGATTGCAAACCCTGCCGGTCGCGGTCCCTTGTAGGAGCTGGCTTGCCAGCGATGGCGGCCTGACAGTCAACACTGATGTCGACTGTCCGGGCCTCATCGCTGGCAAGCCAGCTCCTACAGGGTGACGCACCCACCGGGTTAATTCGGCGCCGCCATCCTGGCTGCCTGGTAGTACTTGTTGTTATCGCAGTGTGTTGCTGACGCGAGCGAGGCACGCAAAAGCGCCTGCCCGCTCGCGCTGGGCAGTTAATCGTTTAGTTTGGGTTTAGGCCGTCAGCTCGAGTGGCGCAGCGCCGCCCGTTGTCGGCACGCATCACCGAACGCCTGGAAAATCCTCAAATAAGGAGGGTTGTCCAGCACCTGCCATTCCGGGTGCCATTGCACGCCGAGGGCAAACGCTTTGCTGTGTTCGGCGGAGATCGCCTCGATCAAGCCATCGGGGGCGACGGCTTCGGCGCGCAGGCCGGGAGCGAGTCGGTCGATGCCCTGACTGTGAATCGAATTGACCTGGAACACCGTCGGCAGATCCAGCGCTTCGAACACGCCACCGGGCTGCACGTTCACCGCATGGGCGGGAGCGTATTGCACGGCCAGGTCCGGATGGTTGGCTTCGCGATGATCGAGCATGCCAGGAAGCTCATGGACCTTCTGATGCAGGCTGCCACCAAACGCCACGTTCATTTCCTGGAAACCACGGCAGATGCCGAGGACCGGAATGCCGGCAGCGATGGCTGCGCGGATCAGGGGCAGGGTGGTGCGGTCCCGTTGTGGATCATGTTCCGTGCCGGGGGCGCTGGCCGGGCCTTGATAGTGGAAAGGTTCCACGTTCGATGGCGAGCCGGTCAGCAACAGACCGTCGAGCTGCGGCAGCAGGTCCTCGATGTCGATCAGGTCGCCCAAGGAAGGAATAACGACAGGCAGCCCCAGCGCCGCAACGCTGACAGCGCGCACGTACTTGTCGCCGCTGATGTGGTAGGGGTGCAGGCCAATCTGTTTGACGCAGGCTGTAACGCCGATCAATGGCTTGAATGCCATTTTTATCACCTCGAAGTTTCACACTTGAACGAGCTTTTCCGGAGCTTAGCCTTGTTGATTTTAATTAACAACTCTCATGTAAAAAATTCTAAACGTCTCCCGTCCGATATTCAGGATCTACGGGCGTTTGGTAGATGATTTGGCACTTGCGCGCCTCTGAATGGCCAGAAAATAAACGCTTTAAGGCCAAGTGTTCGCTATTGACTTCACTTTGCCTTTCGGATTGACTGGACTCGTGAAAGGGCGGTGAACATAATAATTAACAGTAAAAAATAGGTGCATCATGTCGGTCCCTCTGCGTACCGTTCAACTCAACGAAGCAAACGCATTCCTTAAGAAATATCCTGAGGTTTTGTACGTCGACCTTCTGATTGCGGATATGAACGGTGTGGTGCGCGGTAAGCGCATCGAACGCACCAGTCTTCATAAGGTTTACGAGAAAGGCATCAACCTGCCGGCGTCTCTGTTTGCTCTGGACATCAATGGTTCCACGGTGGAAAGCACCGGCCTGGGTCTGGACATCGGCGATGCCGACCGGATCTGCTACCCGATCCCCGGCACCTTGAGCATCGAGCCATGGCAAAAGCGCCCAACCGCGCAACTGCTGATGACCATGCACGAAATCGAAGGTCAGCCATTCTTCGCCGACCCGCGGGAAGTACTGGCCAATATCGTGCGCAAGTTCGACGACCTTGGCCTGACCATCTGCGCCGCGTTCGAGCTGGAGTTCTACCTGATCGACCAGGACAACGTGAACGGTCGTCCGCAATCGCCGCGTTCGCCGGTTTCCGGCAAGCGTCCGATGTCGACCCAGGTGTACCTGATCGACGACCTCGACGAATACGTCGACTGCCTGCAAGACATCCTCGAAGGCGCGAAAGAGCAGGGCATTCCTGCTGACGCCATCGTCAAGGAAAGCGCCCCGGCGCAATTCGAAGTCAACCTGCACCACGTGGCCGACCCGATCAAGGCCTGCGACTACGCCGTCCTGCTCAAGCGTCTGGTGAAGAACATCGCCTACGACCACGAGATGGACACCACCTTCATGGCCAAGCCGTATCCGGGCCAGGCAGGTAACGGTCTGCACGTGCACATTTCGATTCTCGACAAAGAAGGCAACAACATCTTTGCCAGCGAGGATCCCGAGCAGAACGCCGCGCTGCGACACGCGATCGGCGGTGTGCTCGAGACCCTGCCGGCGCAGATGGCGTTCCTCTGCCCGAACGTCAACTCGTACCGTCGTTTCGGCGCACAGTTCTACGTGCCGAACTCGCCGAGCTGGGGCATCGACAACCGCACCGTGGCCGTGCGTGTACCGACCGGTTCACCGGACTCGGTGCGCATCGAACACCGAGTGGCCGGCGCCGATGCCAACCCGTACCTGTTGATGGCATCGGTTTTGGCCGGTGTGCACCACGGCCTGACCAACAAGATCGAGCCGGGCGCTCCGGTCGAAGGCAACAGCTACGAGCAGAACGAACAGAGCCTGCCGAACAACCTGCGCGATGCACTGCGCGAGCTGGACGACAGCGAAGTCATGGCCAAATACATCGACCCGATGTACATCGACGTGTTCGTGGCGTGCAAGGAAAGCGAGTTGGCCGAGTTCGAGAACTCCATCTCGGACCTTGAGTACAACTGGTACTTGCACACCGTCTGACGGCGTTGGCGGTGTACACAAATCTCGTGTGCGCCGCCAACCCTGTAGGAGCTGGCTTGCCAGCGATGGCGTCGTCACAGTCAACATTGATGACGTCTGATCCACCGCAATCGCTGGCAAGCCAGCTCCTACAGGGATCGCATTTCATTTTTTGATTGGGCGGGCGTCCGTCCGACGATCACCTATTCCCCTGCGTCGAGTCACAACCATGACAAACACTCGCAGCGATTGGGAGCAACGCTTCCAGTCCCTCAATATTGAAGGTCGCGCATTCATCGACGGCCAGTACTGCGCAGCCGCCGATGGCGCGACGTTCGAATGCATCAGCCCGGTGGACGGTCGTTTCCTGGCGAATGTCGCCAGCACCGACGAAGCCGACGCCAATGCCGCTGTCGCTGTCGCGCGCCGCACCTTCGAGTCCGGCGTGTGGGCCAACCTGGCCCCGGCCGAGCGCAAGCGCATCCTGATCCGTTTCGCCGACCTGATCCTGGCGAACCGGGAAGAACTGGCCCTGCTCGAAACCCTCGACATGGGCAAGCCGATCAGCGACTCCATGAGCATCGACATTCCGGCGACTGCCAACGCGATCCGCTGGACCGCCGAAGCCATCGACAAGATCTACGACGAAGTCGCCGCGACACCTCAGGACCAATTGGGCCTGGTGACCCGCGAAGCGGTCGGCGTGGTTGCGGCCATCGTGCCGTGGAACTTCCCGTTGATCATGGCCAGCTGGAAATTCGCCCCGGCCCTGGCAATGGGCAACTCGTTCATCCTCAAGCCTTCTGAAAAATCCCCGTTGACCGCGATCCGCATCGCGCAGCTGGCATTGGATGCCGGTATCCCGAAAGGCGTGTTCAACGTTTTGCCGGGCTACGGTCACACCGTCGGCAAGGCGCTGGCGTTGCACATGGACGTCGACGTGCTGGCCTTCACCGGCTCCACGGCGATTGCCAAACAACTGATGATCTACGCCGGCCAGAGCAACATGAAACGCGTCTGGGCGGAAGCGGGGGGCAAGAGCCCGAACGTGGTGTTCGCCGACGCACCGGATCTGCGCGCAGCCGCGCAGGCAGCGGCCAGCGGCATCGCCTTCAACCAGGGCGAAGTCTGCACCGCCGGTTCACGCCTGCTGATTGAACGTTCGATCCGCGAGCAGTTCATTCCGTTGTTGGTCGAAGCGCTGCAAGCGTGGAAACCGGGGCACGCGCTCGATCCTGCAACCACCGTCGGCGCGGTCGTCGACCAGCGTCAACTGGACAACGTGCTGCGCTACATCGGCATCGGCAAAGCGCAAGGCGCCGAACTGATAGCGGGCGGCAGTCGTACCCTCGAAGACACCGGTGGCCAGTACGTGGAGCCGACGATTTTCGACGGCGTGACCAACGCCATGACCATCGCCCAGGAAGAAATCTTCGGTCCGGTTTTGTCGGTGATCACCTTCGACACGGCGGAAGAAGCCCTGGCGATTGCCAACGACAGCATCTTCGGCCTGGCCGCCGGTGTGTGGACCAGCAACCTGAGCAAGGCCCACACCTTCGCCCGTGGCCTGCGTGCCGGCAGCGTCTGGGTCAACCAGTACGACGGCGGCGACATGACCGCGCCGTTCGGCGGGTTCAAGCAGTCGGGTAACGGTCGGGACAAATCGCTGCACGCGTTCGACAAATACACCGAACTCAAAGCGACCTGGATCAAGCTCTGATAACAATAAAGCGACGGTCACCGGCTCTGTCGGCGACCCTCGGAGAAATGTATGAAACAAACGCATGTAAACAGCTACTACGCCGCCACCCGCAACTTCACCGGTGATTTCCCTGTGCTGGAAGGGGTGGTGGATTGCGATGTCTGTGTGATCGGCGCCGGCTACACCGGCCTGTCTTCAGCCCTGTTCCTCGCTGAAGCGGGCTACAGCGTGACCGTGCTCGAAGCCGCCAAGGTCGGTTTCGGCGCCAGCGGTCGCAACGGCGGTCAACTGGTCAACTCCTATAGCCGCGACGTCGACGTGATCGAAGAGCGCTACGGCGACAAGACCGCCGAAATCCTCGGCAGCATGATTTTCGAAGGCGCCGACATCATCCGTCAGCGCATACAGCACTACGACATCCAGTGCGATTACCGTCCCGGCGGCATCTTCGCGGCGATGAACAAGAAACAACTCAATGGCCTGGCCGAGCAGAAGAAGAGTTGGGAGCGCTACGGCAACAAGAGCCTGCAGATGCTCGACGCGGCCGACATCAAGCGCGAAGTCGGTTCCGAAGCCTACGTCGGCGGCCTGCTGGACATGCAGGGCGGCCACATTCACCCGCTGAACCTGGCTTTGGGTGAGGCTTCGGCGATCATCGGCCTGGGCGGCAAGATCTACGAGCAATCGGCAGCGGTGGAAATCACCTACGGCGAGCCGATCACCGTGCGCACCGCCAAAGGCGTGGTGAAGGCCAAGTACCTGCTGATCGCCGGTAACGCCTACCTGCCGCAGGGCCTGGACAACCGCGTGACCAGCAAGAGCATGCCGTGCGGTTCGCAGATCGTCGTCACCGAGCCGTTGTCGGAGCAGCAAGCGCGCAGCCTGATCAAGAACAACTACTGCGTCGAAGACTGCAACTACCTGCTCGATTACTACCGCCTGACAGCGGACAACCGTCTGCTGTACGGCGGTGGCGTGGTCTACGGCGCCCGTGAACCGGACGACATCGAACAACTGATCCGCCCGAAAATCCTCAAGACCTTCCCGCAATTGAAGGACGTGAAGATTGACTACCGCTGGACCGGCAACTTCCTGCTGACCATGTCGCGTATGCCGCAATTCGGCCGTATCGAGAAAAACGCCTACTACATGCAGGGCTACAGCGGCCACGGCGTCACCTGTTCGCACCTGGCCGGCAAACTGATCTCGGAAATGATCCGTGGCGACGCCGAACGTTTCGACGCGTTCGCTTCGCTGCCGCACATGCCGATGATCGGCGGGCGTACCTTCTCGGCACCGCTGACCGCTCTGGGCGCTGTGTACTACTCGCTGCGCGACCGTTTCGGCATCTAAGCTTTGCCTCGCCGGCGGCTTCTGTGCAACAGGAACCGCTGGTTTTTTATGCTTTCCCTGTGGGAGCCAGCCTGCTGGCGATGAGGTCATATCTGCCAAAAAAGATGTCGCCTGACACACCGCTTTCGCCAGCGGGCTGGCTCCCACAGGTTGTGCGACTTCATGGCAAATGGCTATTTTTTCGGCCATTTATCGAACCTGCTGAGCATTACTAGCAAACGTGATTTAATAGCCGCCTTTCACGTTTCCGGGACCGGAAAACGGCGTAATCCGCGCCTGCTCTCCACCCCTCCTACCGGTTGGCGCATAAGGCTGTCATGGATACGGGCTCACGACTCAAATTAGTACGCGAAAGCTACAAACTGTCCCAGCGCGAGCTGGCACGGCGTAGCGGCGTCACCAATGCCACCATCTCCCTGATCGAACAGAATCGGGTCAGTCCTTCCGTCAGCTCCCTGAAGAAATTGCTGGAGGGCATCCCCATGTCCCTGGCCGACTTCTTCACCTTCGATCAGCCGCCCCGCGAACACCAATACATCTTCCGCGCCAGCGAACAACCGGACCTCGGCCGCCATGGCCTGCGCCTGCTGCTGATCGGCGCGTCCGTCCCCAGCCGCCAAATGCGTCTGCTGCGTGAGCAATACGCCCCGGGCGCCAGCTCCGGGGAAGAACCGATCGTGCATGCCGAAGGCGAGGAGTGCGGCCTCGTTACGCGCGGCACCGTGGAATTGACCGTCGATGGCCAGGTCAGCGTGCTCAACGCCGGCGACGGCTATTACTTCCCGACGACCTTGCCGCACCGGTTTCGCAACATCGGCCAGGATGAGGCGGAAATCATCAGCGCGAACACGCCGGCGAACTTCTGATCAATGTAGATCAGTCTTGTACCCCATGATTTTTGTGTAGGAGCGAGCATGCTCGCGATGGACCGCGCAGCCGTCCCATTGGGGCCGCCTCGCAATTCAGCGGGAGCAAGCCCCTCGCCACAGATTCGGTGTTGCGCTTCCTGGATGGTCACGCGCCACCGGCGAAGCCCATGTCGCGAAGGTCGCAATCATGCGGGTCATGGCGGGGTCTCCAGACGGGGTCGTGTGAGCGCAGACGTTCACTTTATGGAACCTACATCATCAGCAGCGTCTAAATTTTAGGGAACTCTCCCTCGATGAAGGAACGACTCATGTCTAAATCTCGCTCATTGATTGCAGCGGTTACCTGCCTGGCGCTGGTCTGCGGGTCAGCCACTGCGTTGGCCGAGCCCGGCAAGGGGCAGGGCAATGGCAACCAGAGCAGTCATGGAAACAAACACAAGAACTCCGGTGGAGACGACTGGAGCCACGGCCCGAGCGTCAATCGCGACAGCGTGTTCGGGATCATTAGCGTGAATCGCGACTACTGGAGCCCAGGCCCTGCCTTGCCACCGGGCATCCAGAAAAACCTCGCCCGCGGCAAGCCGTTGCCGCCCGGTATTGCCAAGAAACTGGACGGTCGGTTGATCGGCAGCCTGCCTCACTATGATGGTTATGAATGGCAGCAAGTCGGCACGGACCTGATTCTGGTCGCGCTGGCCACCGGGCTGATTTATGAAATTCTCGATGGTGCGTTTCATTAGCGTTTGAGCGGCGGATTTGCTTTGCCGTAGTACGGTGCCCGTCCGTCGAAACACTTGAACTGCAAGGGTGATATCGCGTCATACATCAGGCGATATCAAGCCATTAAGGAAGCGATCATGCTTTTAAAAAACAAGAGTCTCGTTGCAGTTATGTCGTGCGCCCTGATGTTGGCAGCTGCCCCGTTGCTGCCTGATGGCGTGTCCTTCATGGGTTCTGCCTACGCCAAAGACGGAGGTGGCGGTGGCGGTGGCGGTGGTAATGGCGGTGGCGGTGGAAACGGCGGCGGTAATGGCGGCGGTAATGGTGCCGGAAACGGTGGCGGCCATGGCGGCGGCAACGGTGGTGGTGCAGGTCACTCCGGCGGCTCTGCCAGCAACGGCCACGGTAAAGGTTTGGCCAGCGACCACGCCGGCAAGGCTGTCCGCGACCATGGCGAAAGCGGAAATCACTACGGCAGTGAGCGCAACGGCGATCGCGGCCATGGCTCGACGACCTCGGCTGTCGCCCATTCCAAAGATACGCGCGGCTTGAGCAAAGCCACGGCTATTTCGGCCACGACCCCGGGTGATCACAACACCAAAGGGTTGACCAAGGCTGGCTCGCTGGACCATTGAGTCAACGCCTGAACTGACCGGACTCCACAAAAAAACCGCATTCGTGCGGTTTTTTTTTGCGCTCCAGAAAATACGCCGTTCATCGCCTCGCAAACCGGCTACATTAGTAATTTGCTGAGCCCTGTAGCTCGCACGTTTGCCGACCTGTTCAACCTCGGTTGTCACTCCCCGCTGCTTGAGTTTCCTGAGACCGAGTTGATTGCCTGCTGGCACACACGATTCGCCGATGAAGCCTTGCAATGGTTACGTGTGCAGTTAAGGGATAGTGCGGCCAACCAAGTTCACTCATTATCCGCATCACGATTTACGACGGAGTTACTCATGGATCAGCAAGGCAGCCATCCGCACGAACGAATTCCTGCGATTCAACGCCGGAGTACCGTGCGCGACCTGCTGATTCCCGAGTGGCTCAGCAACTATCGGTCCGACTGGTTCAGGGGTGACATCATCGCCGGGCTCACCGCCGCGGCGGTGGTGATTCCCAAGGCACTGGCGTACGCCACCATCGCCGGCCTTCCGGTGCAGGTCGGCCTGTACACCGCGCTGGTGCCGATGGTGATTTATGCGCTGCTCGGCAGCTCGCGCCCACTCAGCGTCAGCACCACCACGACGTTGGCCATCCTGGCCGGCTCGGCACTCGGCCAGATCAGCCCCGACGGCGATGCCGCGACGTTGCTCGCGGCGTCCGCTACGCTGGCGCTGATGGTGGGGGCAATCCTGATTGTGGCAGGGATCCTGCGGCTGGGCTTTGTCGCCAACTTCATTTCCGAACCGGTACTGGTGGGGTTCAAGGCCGGCATTGGTGTGGTCATCGTGCTGGACCAGATCCCCAAACTGCTGGGCACCCACATCGACAAGGCCGGGTTTGTGCACAACCTGGTGGCGACCTTTCAAAGCCTCGGACACGCCTCGCTGCCGACCGTGGCGGTGGGCGTGTCCATGGTGCTGTTGCTGATCGGCATGAAGCGTTTTACACCGAAATTACCGGCACCGTTGATTGCCGTGGCGATCGGCATTGTTGCGATGAGCCTGTTGAACCTTGAGCGATTCGGCGTTTCGGCCGTCGGCGCGGTGCCGATTGGCCTGCCGGGTTTGACGATGCCCATCTGGTCGATGGCGGAAGCCCTCTGGCCCTCGGCGTTGGGCATCGCGCTGATGAGTTTTACCGAGACCATTGCTGCAGGACGCGCCTTCGCCCGCAATTACGAGCCAACGCCTCAACCGAACCGTGAGCTGGTTGCCACCGGCGTCGCCAACATCGGCGGTGCCTTTCTCGGCGCTATGGTTGCCGGTGGCGGCACGACCCAAACTGCCGTGAATCGCCTGGCCGGCGCACGCTCGCAACTGGCCGCACTGGTGACCGCGGCGTTGTCGCTGGGCACGTGCCTGTTACTGGCGCCGTTCATTGGCCAGATGCCCAACGCCACGCTCGCTGCGGTGGTGATTGTGTATTCGGTGGGGCTGATCGAACCGGCAGAGTTTCGCGAGATCCTGTCGGTTCGCCGTACCGAATTTGTCTGGGCCGTGGTGGCGATGCTCGGGGTGATGTTGCTGGGCACGCTGCAAGGCATTGTCGTGGCGATTGTCGTCTCGCTGGTGGCGTTGGCCTATCAAGTGTCCGATCCGCCCGTGCATCGCCTGGGGCGCAAACCCGGTACCAACGTCTATCGTCCGCAGTCCGAAGAGACTGCCGAAGACGAACAGTTTGACGGGTTGCTGTTGCTGCGCCCGGAAGGTCGCGTGTTCTTCGCCAATGCCGAGCGTATCGGCGAGAAGATGCGCCCGCTGATCAATGACGCTAACCCCGACGTGGTGATTCTCGACCTGCGCAGTGTGTTCGACCTGGAATACACCGCCTTGAAGATGCTGACCCTGGCGGAGCAGCAAATGCGCGAAAAAGGTATTTCACTCTGGATGGTGGGCATGAGCCCGTCGGTGTGGGACATGGTTATCAAGGCCCCGTTGGGTCGTACGCTGGGCGAGTCGCATATGTTCTTGAACCTGGAGCAGGCGGTCGATCATTACCAGCGCAGTCGACAGTGAATGAGCGTTCGCAAGCGCTCCCCGGACGTATTTTGACGAAATGAACGAGGTATCGGCGATGGCGAAGAAGAAGGCTGAAGCGAAGACCAAGCCTGTTGAAACTGACAAGCTCAAGAACAAGGATTATCTCGAGGAGCTGGCCCGGCTGCATGTCGAACTGGTCAAGCTGCAAGAGTGGGTCAAGCACAAGGGCCTGAAGGTTTGCATCATCTTCGAAGGGCGTGACGGGGCAGGCAAGGGCGGTACGATCAAGGCCCTCACCGAGCGGGTCAGCCCACGGGTTTTCCGGGTCGTGGCCTTGCCGGCGCCGACGGAACGGGAAAAAAGCCAGATGTATTTGCAGCGTTACCTGCCGCATTTACCGGCGGCCGGTGAGGTGGTGATTTTCGACCGCAGTTGGTACAACCGTGCCGGTGTGGAACGGGTCATGGGGTTCTGCACGGAAGAGCAGGTCAGGAACTTCCTCGACAAAGTGGCACCGCAAGTCGAGCATGCGCTGGTCGAGTCGGGGATCATCCTGCTCAAGTACTGGCTCGAAGTCAGCTCTGAGGAGCAGACCCGCCGGCTCACGGCGCGTATCACCGATGGCCGCAAGATCTGGAAACTGTCACCGATGGACATCAAGTCCTATAGCCGCTGGTACGAGTATTCCCGCGCACGTGACGACATGTTCGAGGCGACCGATACCGAATACGCCCCATGGCGGGTTGCCAACTCGAACGACAAGCGTCGGGCGCGACTCAATATCATCAATGATGTGTTGAACAGCATCCCTTACGAGGATGTGCCACGTGAGAAAGTGAAGCTACCAAAACGGCAGGGGCCGGGCGACTACCGCGAGCCGGACTATCCGTACAAGTTCATTGCTGAAAAATACTGACGGTTGTAAATGACAGGAGCCAGGCAATAGCCTGGCTCCTGTGTCACCGCATCAGGCCTTGATTACATAGCCGTAAGCCCGAGTGCGGCCTCCTTCCTGCTTCAAGTACACGCCTTGCAACTCTGGCGTGAAGCCTGGCAAGGCGTTGATGCCTTCTTCCAGCGCCAGGAAATACTTCAGCACCGCACCACCCCAGATTTCGCCGGGCACCACGCACAGCACGCCAGGCGGATAAGGCAGTGCGCCCTCGGCGGCGATCCGGCCGTCTGCATCCGCCAATGCCACCAGTTCGACGTTGCCACGGATGTACTCGTTCTGCGCTTGCTGCGGGTTCATCGCTTTTTTCGGGAAGTGTTCCTTGCGGAACATCGCCTTCTGCAGATGCTGGACGTCGCGCTCGCGGTACAGGTCGTGCATTTCCTGGCAGAGCTGGCGGATGGTGTAGTTGCGGTAGCGTTCCTCGTTCAACCCATAGATCGTCGGCAACACCCGGCTCATCGGTGCGTCATCACTGATGAACCGCTCGAAACGGGCGATCTGCGCGGCGAGGTGGGTCATTTTCGCCCAGTCTTCCGCCGGGGTCAGCAGGAACAGAATCGAGTTCAGGTCGCATTTTTCCGGAACGATGCCGTTCTCGCGCAAGAAATTGGCGAGGATGCCGGCATGGATACCGAAGTCGGTGTAGCTGCCATCGACCGGGTCGATCCCCGGCGTGGTGAACAGCAACTTGCACGGGTCAATGAAGTACTGCTTCTCGGCGTACCCGCTAAAGGCATGCCAGCGATCCTTCGGATGGAACTCGAAGAAGCGCAGGTCATTGGCGATCTCATCCGTTGGATAGTCTTCCCATGCCCGCCCTTCAATCGTGTCGGGCACGAATGGGCGCACCATGGTGCAGGCTTCCAGAATCAGTTTGCGGGCATCGATGCCGAACTTCACGCAGTCCTCCCACAGCCGCAGGCCACTGCGGCCGGCGTGGATACGCGCGTTGACATCCAGCGAGGCGAACAACGGGTAGAACGGGCTCGTCGAGGCCTGGGCCATGAACGAGTTGTTCAGCCGGTGATGGTTGCAGTAGCGGTCCTGGCCCTTGATGTGCCGGTCTTTCTTGTGCACCTGGGACGCCTGGGAGAAACCGGCCTGCTGTTTGTGCACCGATTGGGTGACGAAGATGCCGGGATCGTTTTCATCCAGTTCCAGCAGCAGGGGCGAGCAGTCTTTCATCATCGGAATGAACTGCTCGTAACCGACCCACGCCGAGTCAAACAGGATGTAGTCGCACAACTTGCCGATGCGGTCGACGACCTGCCGGGCGTTGTAGATGGTGCCGTCGTAGGTGCCGAGCTGAATGATCGCCAGGCGGAACGGCCGTGGCAGCTGAGCCTTGTCCGGCGCGACCTCGGCAATCAGTTCACGCAGGTAGTCTTCTTCAAAGCAATGCGAGTCGATCCCGCCGATGAAGCCGTAAGGATTGCGTGCGGTTTCCAGGTACACCGGCGTCGCCCCGGACTGGATCAGCGCGCCTTGGTGATTGGACTTGTGGTTGTTGCGGTCGAACAGCACCAGATCGCCCGGGGTGAGCAGGGCGTTGGTCACCACTTTGTTAGAGGCCGAGGTGCCATTGAGCACAAAATAGGTCTTGTCGGCGTTGAACACTTTCGCCGCATGTTTTTGTGCCAGCAATGCCGGGCCTTCGTGGATCAGCAGGTCGCCCAGCTTGACGTCGGCGTTGCACATGTCGGCGCGAAACAGCGTTTCGCCAAAGAAGTCGAAAAACTGCCGCCCCGCCGGGTGTTTGCGGAAGAATTGCCCGCCCTGGTGGCCCGGGCAGGCGAATGTGGCGTTGGCCGATTCGGTGTACTTTTTCAGCGAGTCGAAGAAGGGTGGCAGCAGGGTTGCTTCATAGGCGCGGGCGGCAGTTTCCAGTTGGTTGCCATGGTATTCGACGTTGGCGCGGGTCCGGTCGAAAATGCCATTGACCTGCAACAGTACGTCTTGCAGGTGTTTGTAGACCTGCCGGGGTTGGGTTTCAACACCGGGGGAGGCAACCAGGAAAATCGGAATATCGAAACCGGTACGTTGGATCGCGTCCAGGGCGCCGGCCAATACATCGGCAACAGAGACCACCGCAACCGCGACGTTGGTGAAGTCGGTGTTGCCGAGCAGGACCACTTCCCGGGCATTCTTGAAACATTCCTGCGCGCCTTCGCTGGCGGCAATCTTCAGGGCTTTCATCGTGGCGTCTCCTGGCGGGCACTCAATTGTCCGCAGCTTTTATAGAGATCAATCTTCGAGGGAGCCTTCCAGTTCCCCTGATCGAAAATCGTGTCACCACTGGTTATAGAGCATTTTCCTGATCTGTCAGGCTTTTACTCTCGTCTGGCGCGGATTGCCGACAGACGCTTGATTCAAATCAACGAAGCCGTGCCGATCAGGCGTGCCCTAGCGCAATGGCAAAAGACACCACGATCATGCAGGCGAAAGCGAAATTGAGATTCATGAGGGTTCCATCCGTCCAATGGGCAATGGCGCCATTTTGAACAGATCGGGAGCAAATAAAAAATTCGGTGTAGTGATTTGAATGATCGAGGGCATTGATACTTGGTGATGTATTTGTGGTGGGGCGGCTGGCCCCATCGCGGGCAAGCCCCTTCCCTCAGGGGATATCGGCCAGACCAAATTTTGTGGTCGACCGGAATCCCTGTAGGAGCAAGCTTGCTCGCGATGAGGCCAGCACAGACAACATCAATGCTGAATATGCAGCAATTGACTCAGCGCAACCGCTCAAGCATCTGGTAGTACCACATGCCCGCCGCCAACATCGGGTTGCCCAGCAGATCACCCATCGGCACACGGATGTGCTGACACGCGGCGAACGTATCGTAATGCTCCATTTGCCCGGTGATCGCCCGGCCCATGATTTCACCCATGATGTGGGTGGTGGCGATGCCATGGCCGGAGTAGCCCTGGCAATACCAGACGTTGTCCGAAAGCTTGCCCAGTTGCGGGATGCGATTGATCACGATGCCCATCGCGCAGCTCCACTGGTAATCGATAGCCACGCCTTTGAGCGCCGGAAACGTCTGTTCGATGCACGGGCGCAACTCGGCGGCGATGTCGCGTGAATCCTTGCCGCTGTAGTTGGCGCCACCGCCGAACAGCAGGCGACCGTCGGCGGTCAGGCGATAGTAGTCGAGCACGAAACGGCAGTCGTACACGGCAAGGTCTTCGGGGTTGATCTGCTTCGCCAGATCGCCCAGCGGCGCGGTGGTGACGATGCCGCCCATGGCCGGGAAAATCTTGCCCTTGAGCTTGCTCGGTTCGAGCTTGTGGTACACGTCGCCAGCCAGCAGCACTTGATTGGCATCGATGCGGCCATGGGCGGTGCGCACGCCCGGCGTGTCGCCATGGATGATTTCCAGCACTTCGCTGTTTTCGAAGATCAATGCGCCCAGGCTTTCGGCCGCCCGCGCTTCACCGATGCACAGGTTGAGCGGGTGCAAATGCATGTTGCGAGTGTTCTTGATCGCGCCGTGATAGAGATCGCTTTGCAGCAGATCGCGTACCTGGCTGCGGTCGAGCAGGCTGACCTCGTCGCCCATGCCACGACGCACCGCTTCGTCGTAATCCTTGCGCAAGCCGTCCATGTGACTGGGCTTGTACGCGGCATGCAAGTGACCGTGCTTGAGGTCGCAGGCGATGCCGTATTTCTCGACCCGCTGCTGGATGATCTGGTGCCCGCGCCAGCGCAGGTGCCAGATGAAATCGTCGACGTCTTCGCCGATGGTGCGGCGCATCTGTTTGCGCATCGCTTCATCGCCCGAGAGGCTGCCGGTGACCTGGCCGCCATTGCGCCCGGTGGCGCCCCAGCCGATTTTATTACTTTCGACAATGGCGACTTTCAGGCCTTTTTCCGCCAGTTCGACAGCGGTGGCGACGCCGGTGAAGCCGCCACCGATGATCACCACATCGACGCGATGCTGACCTTGCAGGGTCGGGTAATCGGTGTCCTGGTTAAGGGTGGCGGTGTAGTAGGAATTGCAGCGTTGTTGGGTCATGTCAGTGTCCAGGGGAAATTGGGAGAACATTGCCAGTCAAGTGAACGCAGCCCTTTGTGGGAGCGAGCCTGCTCGCGATAGCGATCGCCCAGTCAACAATGATGTTGAATGTGGTGGCCTCATCGCGAGCAGGCTCGCTCCCACAGGGATTGAATTGGACCGATTGACGGAGAAGGGCTTACGCTTCAGTCAAATACCAGCGCCAGTCCTGCTCACCCACTTCAGCCATGAACTGCCGGTACTCGGCACGTTTGACCGCCAGATACACCCCCAGAAACTCCTGACCCAATGCATCCCGTGCCCACACCGAATTTTCCAGCGCCGTCAGCGACGTCAGCCAATCGGTCGGCAGCAATTGCGTGGCTTGCGCATAGCCGTTGCCTTCCACCGGATCGCCCGGATCGATATTTTCGCTGAAGCCCCGATGGATCCCCGCCAGAATGGCCGCCGCCGCCAGATACGGGTTGGCGTCGGCGCCGCAGATGCGGTGTTCGATGTGGCGGCTGTTGGCCGGGCCACCCGGCACGCGCAGGCTGACGGTGCGGTTGTCGACGCCCCAGGTCGGTGCCAGCGGTGCGTAGCTGTTGGCCTGGAAACGCCGGTACGAGTTGGCGTTAGGGCAGAACAGCAGCAAGGAATCGAGCAACGACGCCAGCATGCCGCCGATGGCGGTGCGCAACAGCGGTGTACCGGCCGGGTCTTCGGACGCAAACAGATTGCGACCCTCGGCATCGGCGATGCTGACGTGCATGTGCATGCCGGTGCCCGCCAAGTGATCGAACGGCTTGGCCATGAACGTTGCCTGCATGCCGTGCTTGTGGGCGATGGCTTTCACCAGACGCTTGTAGCGCACCGCTTGGTCCATCGCTTCGAGGGCATCGCCATGTTCCAGGGTGATTTCCACCTGGCCCGGTGCGTACTCGGAAATCGCCGTGCGTGCCGGAATGCCGTGGAGCTTGCATACCGCATACAGGTCGGCGAGGAACGGTTCGATCTGCTCCAGTTCGCGCAGGCCATACACCTGCGTGTGTCGCGGTCGACCACCGTCCGCGTCCAGCGCCGGTTGTGGGCGTCCATTGTGGTCGCGCTTGGCGTCCAGCAAGTAGAACTCCAGTTCGCAGGCCATCACCGGGTAGTAACCCTCGGCTTTCAGACGGTCGATCACATTGATCAGCAGGTGACGCGGGTCGGCGATGCTCGCCGGCATGCCTTCTTCAGGGTGCATGCTGACCTGCACGGCGGCGGTCGGAATCTGCCGCCACGGCAAGCGCACCAGGCTGCCTTCGAGCGGGTAAGCGCGGCAATCGATATCGCCCACGTCCCAGACCAGCCCGGAGTTTTCGACGTCCTCACCCTGCAAGGTCAAACCGAGGATGGTGCTGGGCAGCGGACGGCCGCTTTCGTAGACCGCCAGCAGTTCTTCACGGTGCAACAGCTTGCCGCGTGGCACACCGTTGGCGTCAAGAATGAACAGCTCGATCATGTCGATATCGGGGTTGTCGGCCAGAAAGCGTTTGGCGTCTTCAAGGGCTGCGAATTTCATTGTTCGTCACTCACGTTGGCGTCCTGCGGACGCACGGATTCGGGCCTCGGCACGACGACGGATGCAAAGATCCGGGGCATGCAGGCAAAGGATTAGCGAGGGAGGGGGCTCGACGCGTTGGGGACGCGCTTAGACGAGCAGGGTGCTATCCGGCGGACGTGCGGAGTGACGAAGTTTGGAACGGCTCAAGGCCATGGGCAGGTTGACAATGCGGTTCATAGCGAGTGTTTCCAGCATTGGAAATCGTCGGCGGCAAGTGTGACAAGCCATCCGGTCGTGGCTGGATACTAGGGGGGAAAGCGGCGCGTGTAAACGTCTCATTCATTGCATCAGGTGCACACCCAGCCCGATCACCCCACAACCGATCAACACTTCGATCACGCCGCGCTTGAACCGCAGCAACGCAACGGCCGCGGCTATTGCTATCAGCGCCGAAGGCCAGTCGAGGTTTCCACTGAAACCGTTCGGCCACAGCACGTGATAAGCAAAAAAACACGCGAGATTAAGAATCACCCCGACCACCGCGGCGGTGATCGCTGTCAGCGGAGCGGTGAACTTGAGTTCGTTGTGCGTCGACTCCACCAGCGGGCCACCGGCGAGAATGAACAGGAACGAGGGCAGGAAGGTGAACCAGGTCACCAATGTGGCCGCGAGCGCACCGGCGATAAACGCCTGGTCCGGGCCGAATACCTCAAGCACATACCCGCCGATGAAACCGACAAACGCCACCACCATGATCAGCGGCCCGGGGGTGGTTTCGCCGAGCGCCAGGCCGTCGATCATCTGCGTCGGCGTCAGCCATCCATAGTGGCCGACCGCGCCCTGGTACACATACGGCAGCACCGCGTAGGCGCCGCCGAAGGTCAGTAGTGCCGCTTTGGTGAAGAACCAGCCCATTTGCGTCAACGTGCCTTCCCAGCCAAATAGGGCGGTGAGTGTGGCCATGGGCAGTGTCCACAAAATCGCACCGACAACGGCCAGGCGTGCCAGTTTCAAACCACTGAACCGGGCGTGTTCAGGCGGTGGGGTGTCGTCGTCGATCAACGCCGGGCCGAAGGTTTTTTGCGCAGCGCTGTGTCCGCCGGTCCTGAACTTTTCAGGGGCCAGTCGCCCGCCGAAATAGCCGATCACCGCAGCCGCCAACACGATCAGCGGAAACGGCACATTGAGCACGAAGATGGCCACGAAGGACGCCGCAGCGATGCCCCACAGCCAATTGTTTTTTAGCGCCCGCGAGCCGATCCGGTGAGCCGCCTGCACCACAATTGCCGTCACCGCCGGCTTGATCCCATAAAACAGACCGGCCACTACCGGCACGTCACCGAAGGCGACGTACACCCAGGACAGGGCGATCAGAATGAACAGCGACGGCAACACAAACAGCACACCAGCAATCACACCGCCCCAGGTTCGGTGCATCAGCCAGCCGATGTAAGTCGCCAGCTGTTGCGCCTCGGGGCCGGGCAGCAACATGCAATAGTTGAGCGCGTGCAGAAAGCGTCGCTCGGAGATCCAGCGCCGCCGTTCGACCAACTCCTGGTGCATGATCGAAATCTGCCCGGCCGGCCCGCCGAAACTGATGAAGCCCAGCTTGAGCCAGAACAGAAACGCTTCACGCAGGCTGATGGCTTGGGGTGTCGACAGATCCTGTTCCGAGGTCGGCTTCAAACGTTTTTCCCTTAGAAGCGCGGTGGTTGAACCACCGCTCATATTCATCAAACGGCGCAGACTGAAAGCAACGGGAAACGGCGCGCAATCACTGTTGATGAGCGGGTCATCGACGATGGTCCATGAAGCATGCCGTCACCGCCGTCACTGCGCCCCAAACATCACCGTCCAGTAAATCCCGCCGTCGCTTTTCGGATCGGTCGCATACGCCGCACCCAACTCGCGAAACTGCGGATTCATCAGGTTGGCGCAATGACCGGCGCTGGCCAACCAGCCATCGACCACCTTGCGCACGCTGTCTTGCCCGGCAGCGATGTTTTCGCCGATTTGCTGAAAGTCATAGCCCGCCAGTTCTGCGCGATCGCCCGGTGTGCGGCCGTCGCGATCCCTGTGGTCAAAGTAGTTGTTGTTGGCCATGGACCGCGAGTGGGTCTCGGCGGCCGCCGCCAGTGTGGCGTTCCAGGTCAGCGGTGTGGTGGCCGCAAAGGATTGCGTGCCGCACTGGGTGGGGCGGGAGCGGGCTGTGTTGAGTTCGGCCAGCAGTTTCTGGCCTTCGGTTTGCCAGTCGCCCAGGCGTCCGCTCAACAGAGGGCGCGCCAGGGTAATGCGCCATTCACGGTCCTGGCGGCTGATGCCGACATCGACGAATTGCGGGTCCAGCACGATCTGGCAAAAACTTTCCTGGATGGCTTTCATGGCCGACGGCGCATCACGCGGCCCGGTCAGGCTGATCGCCTGCACGTTCTTCATCGGATAACCGGCCGAGGCCATGGCCTGCTGCAGATTGCCGACGCTGGTGGCGGACAGCACCAGGCGTGGATCGGCGGACAGTGGCGGCAATTCCGACGAGGCCTGGCCGGCACAGCGCTGCGGTTGGCTGCGGTACTGGTTGATCGCTTCAATCAACTGCGACTCGTCGCTGGCCACCGCTGAGGCGGCGAACACCAGGCCCAGTGACAAACCGGCAAAACGCAGCGCGGATGAAATCAAACGCATGGGAATCCCCTTTGAACTGACTGCGCCCATGATGCGCGAAGTTACCCTCTTCAGGGCAACGGATTTTCCAAGTGTAGTGGGGTCAGGTGCAATCATTTCACTACTACACTGAAGCGACATCGCCCACAGGGTTGCGCCCATCCATGCGCCGTCACTGGATCGCCGCTTGCCTTGCCATCACACTGCTCGCCAGTCCTGTACTTGCCAAACCAAAAATTGCCAGTTCTCCTGGTGGTGCGATGGGCGCTCCGACTCGGTACAGGAAGAGGTGCCTTACGCGATGGCCAAGGAAATCGCGCGCAAGGCGCTGAACAAGCAACTGCCGGATCGCACAAAAGGCGCGCTGTACTTTCATGACCGCACGGTGAAGCCGGATTGGGCCAGGAAATACACCAACACCGCGAACATCGGTTTGTTCAAGTTTTACAAGCCAAAGGGCGGGGATGCGAAGTAGTACTGTTCGACGGACTCGTTGACCCGGCTCATGGCATACCTCCGGGTCAAGTGTCAGGGGCGTTGGCCTTCAGGTGCCGCGGCCCACACTTGACCTGTTTACTTCAAATACCACCCCCACGGCTGGTCGCTGATGTACTCGGTCACCTGCTTGACCTCCAGGTAGTTGTGCAGCCCCCATTGCCCCAGTTCCCGGCCGATGCCGCTGTGTTTCATGCCGCCCCAAGGCGCTTCGACGAAGGTCGGTTGCGAGCAGTTGACCCAGACGATCCCGGCGCGCAGCTGGTTGGCGACGCGTGCAGTGCGCTGCAAATCCGCGCTCATCACTGCGCCGGCGAGGCCGAAGCGGCTGGCGTTGGCCATTTGCACCGCTTGTTCTTCGGTCTTGAAGCGCTTGATGCACAGCACCGGCCCGAACACTTCTTCACGCCACAAAATGCTGCTGTGGCCGGGTTCGTCGAAGATGGCCGGTTCGATGAAGTAACCCTCGGACAGATGCGCCGGTCGCCGCCCACCCGTGAGCAAACGGGCGCCACTGGCCAAGCCCTGATCGATGAAACCGAGCACCTTGTCGTACTGGCCCTGGCTCACCAGCGGACCCAGCAGCACACCGGGCTGCATGCCAGGACCAATGCTGATCTTGCGGGTTTCCTCAACCAACCGTTCGATCAGGCGCGGGGCGATGGATTCTTGAACCAGCAAGCGTGACGTGGCGCTGCACACCTGGCCCTGGTTCCAGAAAATCCCGAACAGAATCCATTCCACGGCGGCGTCGACATCGGCGTCATCGAACACAATGAAGGCCGACTTTCCGCCCAATTCCAGGCTGATGTTCTTGATGTCCCGCGCCGCCGCCGACATGATTTTCGCCCCGGTGGGCACGCTGCCGGTAAAGGCCAGTTTGTCCACGCCGGGGTGTTCGGTGAGCGGGCTGCCGGCTTCGGCGCCGAGGCCGGTGACGACGTTCAGCACCCCGGCGGGCAAGCCGATACGGTCGGCGGCGGCGGCCAGTTCCAGCGCAGTCAGCGGTGTCAGCTCCGACGGTTTCAACACCACGGTGGTACCGGCGGCCAATGCCGGCGCGACCTTCCAGGCGGCCATCAGCAGCGGGTAATTCCAGGGAATGATTTGCCCGGCGACGCCAATCGGTTCATGGCGGATGCGGCAGCGAAAACGCGCGTCCGGCAGGGCCAGCGGCTGGTCCTGTTGTTGGTCCAGGTCACGGGCCAAACCGGCGTAATAACGAAAGCAACCAATCGCATCGCCAATGTCCCACTGCGCTTCGGGCAAGGGCTTGCCGTTGTCACGCACTTCCAGTTCCGCCAGCGCCTGCTGGCCGCTTTCCAATTCATCGGCCAACGCTTCCAGCCACTGTGCGCGCTCGGCGCCGCGGGTCTGGCCCCAGCCATTGTCGAAGGCACGACGGGCCGCACGCACGGCATGGTCGACGTCTTCTTCAGTGCCTGCCGCGACCCGGTGGAACACCTGCTCGGTGGCCGGATCGATCACGTCCAGATAACCGCCCAGATCCGGGCTGACCCATTCGCCGTTGATGTAGAGCTGATCACGCATGGTTCGACTCCTGAACGCCGGTGCGGCGGTTTTGCAGATGGCGGGAAGTAAACAGCAGGGCCAGCGACACGCAGATGATCACCGTCGAAATGGCGTTGATCTCTGGCGTCACGCCACGGCGGATGGAAGAAAAGATGTAGATCGGCAACGTCGTTTCGGAACCGGCGACGAAAAACGCGATGATGAAATCGTCGAAGCTGAAGGTGAAGGCCAGCAGGAACCCGGCCATGATCGCCGGACTGATCTGCGGCAGCGTCACCCGCCAGAAGGTGTCCATCGGCGGAGCGTAGAGGTCCGCCGAGGCTTCGAGCAAGGCCTTGTCCAGCGAGTCGACGCGACTGCGCACGATCACCATCACCAGCGCCATGGTGAACAACGAATGCGCGGCGATCACCGTAAAGAACCCCATGTTCAGCTTCGGCACCGTCGGCAACCAACTCGCCAGCAACGGGTTGATCAGGTCGAACAGGCTGATGAAGGCGATCAACGTCGAGATGCCGATGACGATGCCGGGCACGATGATCGCGCAATAGGTCAACGCATCGAACAGCAGGCGCACTTTGGGGCCACAGCGCTGCAAGCCGAACACCGCCAGGGTGCCGAACAGCGTGGCGATCACCGCCGAGCTAAAGGCAATCAGCGCGCTGTTACCCAGGGCTTCCATGATGAACGGGTTGCCGAATGCGGTGCCGAACCATTGCACCGAGCAGCACTGGAACGCCAAACCACTGCGCCCGGCGTTGAAGCTGAACAGCACGATCAAGGCAATCGGCGCGTAGAGGAACAGGTACAGCGAGGTTGAATAGCTGCGCAGCCACATGTCACAGGCCTCCATCGGCAGGGCGGCCGCCGTAGCGCGCCACCAGTTTCAAGTACACGCCGATGATCAGCAGCATCATCGCCACCAACGTCATGGCCAGCGCACTGCCGAACGGCCAGTTGCGCGATTGCAGGAACAGGTCGACCAGCGCGTTGCCGACAAAGAACACCTTGCCGCCGCCGAGAATGGCCGGGATCAGGAACTCGCCCATTAACAGGATGAACACCAGCATCACCCCGGTGATGATCCCCGGCGCAGACAACGGCAAAGTGATGCGGCGAAAGCTTTCGAAGGCACTGGCGCCCAGGTCCGCCGAGGCTTCGAGCAGGCGCTTGTCGAGTTTTTCCAGGCTGACGTAAATCGGGAACACCATCAGCGGCAGGTAGCCATAGACGATGCCGATCAGCACCGCCCACGGCGTGTTGATCAACCGCACATCTTCAAGGCCCAAACTGGCCAGCAGCGCCGGAATGCCCTTGCCGCTGAGGATGAAAATCCAGGCGTAGGTGCGGATCAGGAAACTGGTCCAGAACGGCACAATCACCAACGTTAGCAACAGCGAGCGGTTCCTCGTGACCTTGACCGCCAGAAAATACGCCAGCGGATACGCCGCCACCAGGCACACCAGCGTGCCCAGTGGCGCCAGCATCAGCGTGTTGCTGAACGCCGCGCCGCGCGAGCCGAGGTTCAGGTAGTTGGCCAACGTGAAGCCACCGGCGTAACCGCCCACGGCACTGCGCTCGCCGAAACTGAAGACCAGAATGATCACCAGCGGCATCAACAACAGCAGCAGGAACCACAGGGTCGAAGGCAAGAGCATCAGCAGCGTGATGCGCCGGCCGAGGCTGCGCCGTTGGCGTACCTCGACCGACAGGGCGAGGCCCGGCTGCACCGTTTGCGGGTGGGCGGCGGCATTCATGGGTGACTCCTCATTGGCCATGGCTAGACGATCAGGCGGACTTGAAGCGCGCCATCAGTTCGGCACGCGCCGGGCTGGTCAGCGTCGCGGCGGCACCGAACTCCAACGGGCTCAGGGCCTCGGCGGCCGGGTACATGATCGGATCGTCGAGCATCGCCACAGGCAGCAGCGCATCGACACGCTTATCGCCGCTCGGGTAACCGTGGCTCAGCACTTCCAGCTTGTTGTGCTGCGGGTCGAGCAGGTAATTGATGAAGGCGTAGGCGGCGTCCTTGTGCTCCGAACTTTTCGGAATCGCGAAAAAGTCGCTCCACAACTCGCCACCTTCCTTGCCCAGTTCGAACTGCATTTGCGCGTTGTCGCGGTGCAGTTGCGAGGCATCGCCGGTCCACGACATCGCCAGCCAGGCATCGCCGCTGCGCATCGACGGCTGAATGTCGGAGTTGATCGCGAACAGGTGCGGCTTGACGTCGATCAGCAGTTTTTCCGCGTCGGCCAGTTCTTTAGGGTCCAGGGAGTTGAAGCTGTAGCCGAAGCTTTTCAGCGCGTTGCCGATGGCGGTCAACTGGTAATCGTGAACGATCGTGCGACCACTGGCCGGGCCTCGGGCGGCGGCCCAGAACTCCTTCCAGCTGGTGGGGCCGTTTTTCAGTTTGCCGGTGTCGTAGAGCATGCCGGTGGTGCCCCAGTTCTTCGGCACCGCGTAGACCTTGCCGTCTACGGTGCCCTGGGCCATGAATTTCTGCTGGAACGCCGAAGCGTCGAAATTGGGAATGCGCGACAGGTCCAGCGGCTCGATCAGCCCCAGGCCGACGTAGGTGCTGATGGTGTAGTTGGTCGGCACCAGCACGTCCCAGCCACTGCCACCGGCCTGCAATTTGGCGAGCATTTCTTCGTTGGAGCCGAACACACTCATCGACACCCGGGCGCCGGTGGTCTTGCTGAACGCGTCGAGGTTTTCCTGACTGTGGTAGTTCGGCCAGGTCGCCAGCGCCAGGCGATCCCCCAGTTTGCCTTGCTCGGCGGCCTCGGCGGTGGAAGTCAGCAGGCCGGGCATGTTGGTGGCGACCACGGCGGCGGCGATACCCAGGCCGGTGCGGCCAAGGAACTCGCGGCGGCTGATCGAGCCGTTCTGCCAGCTGCGCAGGGTTTTTATAAAAGTCTTCTGGTCCATAGCACGCTCCACATCCGGTTGATGAAACGAATCGATGATTTACAACGCCATGGCCAGGCCATTGGCGTGATCCCAGCCGACGCGCACTGCCGCGCCGTGTTCGAATGCATTGGCGCCGTGATCCTGCTGGCGCGGTACCCGCACGCAGACCACGCCGAAGGCCTGGGTGCGTACGCGGTATTCGGTGGAGTTGCCCAGGTAGATGCGGTCCTCGACGGACCCTTGCAGCTTCACTTCCCGGGTCATTTCGGCGTTGGCGCTGGCGATGCTGATCAACTCCGGGCGCACGGCGATGCAACCCGCGGCATTAGCGCTCAGGCCTTTGCCGGTGGGCGTCAGTGGGCTGGTCAGTTCCAGCCCTTGCTCGGTGCGCAGGACGACGGAGTTGCCGTTTAGCTGGCGCACGGTGCCGTCGAACAGGTTGGATTCGCCGATAAAGTCAGCCACGTAGCGACTGGCCGGGGCTTCGTAGAGTTGTTCCGGCGTGGCGGTCTGGATGATCGAGCCGTTGTGCATCACGCTAATACTGTCGCTCATCGACAGGGCTTCTTCCTGGTCGTGGGTAACCAGCACGAAGGTGATGCCGACCTCGCGTTGCAGGCGCAGCAGTTCCGATTGCATCTCCTTGCGCAGCTTGCGATCCAGCGCGGCCAGCGGCTCGTCGAGCAGCAACACGGTCGGCTTGTTGACCAAAGCGCGGGCGAGGGCGACACGCTGTTGCTGGCCGCCGGACAGTTCACTCGGCTTACGCTGGCCAAAGCCACTGAGGCGCACCATCTCCAACGCTTCATCAGCCATGCGCAGTTGCTGTTTTTTGTCCGGACGTGGATTGCGATAACGCAGGCCGTAGGCAATGTTTTGTGCCACGGTCAGATGCGGAAACAGCGCGTAATGCTGGAACACCATATTCACCGGTCGCTCGAACGCCGGCACACCGGCCACGCTTTTACCGGCCAAACGGACTTCGCCGCTGGTGGGTTGTTCGAAACCGGCAATCATGCGCAGGGTAGTGGTCTTGCCACAGCCCGAACCACCCAGGAAGGAATGAAACGAACCACGCCGCACCGCAAAATCCAGACCGCTGACGGCCTGTACCTCGCCATAGCGTTTGACCACATTGCAGAATTCGATATCGCTTGGCGGGGTGTCGTTCACGGTCAGGCTCCCTTGCAGTGATCAATCAGTGCGTCGGGGACCAAATTAGCAATCGGGGTTTTGCGGTGTATATATCCCTTGGGGGATAGGAAGAGCACTTGGCTATTTGAGCAACCGAGTGTCCAGCCCAAAGCGCTCCTGCGAAACAAGCTTGAAATGATTCGCGGCCAGATCACAACTCACCAGCAGGTTCCACGAACGGCGTGTAACCGCAGACGGAATGAGCCAGTTTGGGTTTGGCACATCTTCGGGTTGAACAACTTTTATGAAATTCGAATCCATTACTTCGAAACATGTCTGCACATGAGGGACGCTATCCAGCGTACCGAAGCCGGTGTGGGTGGCCACTTCCAGAATGGCAGTCGCCGGGTCGGCCGAAGCGTAAATTACCCGGCGGCCGGGAGGATTCCATCGGCCCCCGGATTGTTGTGCGCCTATGCCACTGCTCCATGTGTCCTTGAAGACTTCACGGTCAAGGCGCCAAGCGTGCCAAGTCCCATCCCAGGGCAAAGGATTCATTGATAAACCCCGTGTTCAATCCGGGTCAAATAGTCGTCTACCACCTGGAAGCCCAGTGGGTTGTCGATCAATTCCAGTGGCGTATGCCCCTCCAGGTACTTGCACGGTTTCTGCAGCCAGTTCTCAGCCAACTGTAGATTGCCAAACACATTGGTGGCGTGCTCCAGCGATTGAGCATATTGATAGGCGATTGTGCTTTGTTGCTGGTTCAGTCGCACCGGTTCTGTCTCCTTTGCCAAGCGTTGTACTGTCCTGACGGACTTCCCTGTGATGCGCTCGACAAGGCCGTGCCCCATGTACAGTTCCGAAGCAGAAAGCATCTCCCTCACGTCGCTCAGATCGAAGCCTTCTTGCGTGTATTTGATGATCAACATGCGCGTGTCACCCTTCACCAGCACTAGGCTAGCCAATCGTTCCTACCTGCCTGGAACAGCTACATTAACCTTCGAACTTCCGACGGCAAACCCTAAAAACATGTCGGAAATTTCCCGTGCTTTCATCGCTTTTTAAACGCCAAAAGGGCAGTCCAGTCGGGTGTATAAGCGTTGGCGTTTATTTGCCGTCAGCGTTACTTCATGAAAGCTACAGCGCCTTGCGTCATTGCCTACAGGTACGCCAGAATCCGCCGGCTTGTGCGCCTGGTGCCCGGGTTTTATCGTTTGCTCGCCGCTGTAAAAAAACAGCGATCGGGTTTGGTAGACCCGTAGCATTGGCGCATAGCGTCACCTTTAATCGTCCTTTTTTGGACGGAATTTTATGGTGGCCATGCGCAGGGCTCCTCCGGGGGCGCCGGTTCCAATGCCCGGTCTACCAACCTTCGTATGGTCGCCACCCTTCGTTTGGTAGCGAGGTGGTGATGGCTCCTTTTCGATAGCATTGGAGTTTCATCTATGTTCAAACCAACACCGAATCCCGCGGACGCAGATCCGACATCGCAATCCGAAAACCCCGATCAAAAGCAATACGACGAGGACGTCAAGCGCGCCCTGGAGTTCTACTTCAATCCTGCCGCCCACGCCGCGTTCATCAAAGCCACACCCAGACGACTCGACGATATGTTCATCGTCAACCCGCA
The DNA here is from genome assembly GCF_030417915.1 of Pseudomonas sp. C32. Classification (NCBI taxonomy): domain Bacteria; kingdom Pseudomonadati; phylum Pseudomonadota; class Gammaproteobacteria; order Pseudomonadales; family Pseudomonadaceae; genus Pseudomonas; species Pseudomonas sp. C32. The sequence continues at coordinate 80,487 of NZ_JAUHUK010000023.1, forward strand.
AGTCGATATGGAAACCCTGCTCGGTCATGCTTGCGAGTCACTGGCATCGGCCAATGTCATGGCCATGGATCTGGCGGATCATCTGGAGGGGACCAGTCGCAACTCACTGCTGGGCATTGCCCAGGTCATCATGCTCGGCGAACTGGCGGTGAACCGGGCGCTGGATCAACTCGAACCAACGAACTAATCGCTATCCCCTGTAGGAGCTGCCGCAGGCTGCGATCTTTTGACCTTGATCTTAGGCGTTCGAGGGCAAAACAAAATCAAAAGATCGCAGCCTGCGGTGAGGTGTTGTGCGTTTTTTCAGGCTTGCAACGGCTCCTCCGTCAACTCCCGAATAAACAACCCCAGCAACTCCGACTGGCTGCCAATCCCCAGCTTGGCGTAGATGTTCTTGCGGTGGATTTTCACCGTGCCGGGGCTGATGTTCAATTGTTCGGCCACCGAAGCGCTGGAGTGACCGCGCAACAACAGCTGAACGATTTCCTGCTCACGTCCGGTAAGGATGTGCGCGCCAAAATGGTCGAAGGCTTCGCGGATCTTGAAGTCCAGGTCCTGTGCAGGTCGCGGTTGCTGGGCCTGACGCAAGCGCCAGGCTTCATTGATGACCTGCTCGACCACCGCTTGTGCGCACTCGACCAACTGCATTTCGTCCCGGCTGAACGCACAGCTGGCGCTCGATCGCATCAACGACAAAACCGCTGTGGCACCCTCGCCGAGGTCGACGAAAAACGCCACTTCCTCGGCCAGACCCGTCTGCTGGTAATAGGTCAGGAAGTATTCGCCGAGGTAGAAGTGGTCGGGCGCGAACTGACGCAGACGCCACAGCCCTGGCGCCTGGCCGCGGGTGCAGGCCAGGTAGAACGGATCGAGCAGATAAGGGCCGCACTGATAGTCATCGACATACACCGCACGCTTGTCCGCCGAGAAGGTATCGAACAACGCCAGTGGCCGGTGATTGCCTTCGTAGACAAACAACACGAAATGATCGACCGGGCAGATTTGCCGTAACCAGTGGCTCAATCCCGCCAGCCGCGCATGCCCGGCAGGCAGGTCGAGCAAGTGGGCGACACCGGTGGTCCAGAGTTTGAGTTCCTTGGGGCGCATGGCAACTACAGGCAGAAGAGGATGGCCAATGGATGCACAAAGTACGCCATGGTGGTGTTGCCCGTGCGCAGTGGGGCGGGTGGCGGTGCGTCGTGGAAAAGACGCACCGCAACAGGGCCGGGTGTTACCGAGTGCTACAGATCGGGTATCAAAACTGATCGGGTGCAGACCATTCACGCACCCGACGGGCGTTGTGCAGTAGACGGCAACAGAATCGTCAGTATCCCCAGCAACGGCAGGAAAGAACACAGGGTGTAGACATATTCGATGCCATGACTATCCGCCAGATACCCGAGCAGCGCCGCACCGATCCCGCCGAAACCGAACATCAAACCGAAAAACACCCCGGCGATCATGCCGACGTTGCCCGGTACCAGTTCCTGGGCAAAGACCACGATGGCCGAGAACGCCGAGGCGAGGATGAAGCCGATGATCATGCTCAGCACGCCGGTCCAGAACAGGTCGACGTAGGGCAGGGCGAGGGTGAAGGGCGCGGCGCCGAGGATCGAGAACCAGATCACTCGCTTGCGGCCGATCCGGTCGCCAATCGGGCCGCCAAAGAAAGTCCCCGCTGCAACGGCACCGAGAAACAGGAACAGGTACAGCTGTGAACTGGCCACCGAGAGGTCGAATTTCTCGATCAGGTAGAAGGTGAAGTAGCTGGTGAAGCTGGCCATGTAGAAGTATTTGGAAAACACCAGCAGCGCCAGCACCACCAAGGCGAAGGTGACCCGGCGTTTTGACAGGCCGTGGGTGGCCTGGCTACCTTGCTTGAGCTTGAACAGGTTGAGGTGGTTGCGATACCAGCGACTGAGTCCGTATTGCACGAAGATGGCGAACACCGCGAACAGGCCGAACCAGGCAACGTTGCCCTGGCCGTAGGGAATGATGATCGCCGCGGCCAGCAGCGGACCGAAAGCACTGCCGGCGTTGCCACCGACCTGGAACGTCGATTGCGCCAAACCGTAGCGACCGCCGGAAGCCAATCGCGCAACCCGTGAAGTCTCCGGGTGAAAGGTCGACGAGCCAACGCCGACCAGTGCCGAAGCGACCAGAATCGCCGGGAAGCTGCCGACCATCGACAACATCAGAATACCGATCAACGTGCAGACCATCCCCGCGGGCAATAGCCACGGTTTTGGGTGGCGGTCGGTGTGGAAACCGATCCACGGTTGCAGCAGCGAAGCGGTGAGCTGGAAGGTCAGGGTAATCAGCCCGACCTGGGTGAACGTCAGGCCGTAGTTGGCCTTGAGCATCGGGTAGATCGATGGCAGCACGGCCTGGATCAAGTCGTTGATCAGGTGCGCCAACGCGCAAGCGCCGACAACGCGCATGACCAAGGGACTCGCTTGTGCAGCCACCGAGGCGTTGGGCGAGGGTGAACTAAGGGTGGTGGTCGACATGGGTGATCTTCCAGATAAGTCGCGAGCAGCGCAGCCAATTTCAGGGTTCGGCGTTATCCTAGGGGCCTTGAAATCGCCCGTCTCGCGCAACTCGGGCGTCGACCATCGCAAAAAGGGCGTCATGAAGCCACTGGATAAATTTCTCGCGGATATCGACCAGGGTGACTGGGACGTTCGCAGCAGCGCGACCGATTACCCGGAAAACTGGTTTATCCCGCCGCACTCCCACGAGAAGCATCAACTGATCTACGCCATCGAAGGCGTGATGGTGGTGCACTCCGCAAGCAGCCAATGGACCGTGCCGCCGAGCCGGGGCATCTGGATGCCGTGTGGGCAGATGCACTCGATTCGCTGTGTCGGGCCATTGAAAATGCGCAGTGTCTTTGTGCGCCCGGAAGCGGGGTTGAATCTGCCCGAAGAAGCCCGGGCCGTGAGTGTTTCTGCACTGCTGAGCGAGCTGATCAAGGTCTCGGTGGATTTCGACTTCAGCGGCGAACCGGACGCACGAGAGGCCCGCGTGCTACGCCTGATCCTAGATGAACTGACGATCTTGCCGACCTTGCCACTGAACCTGCCGCAGCCAACCGACCCACGTATCAACCAGATCTGTACCGCGTTGCAGCGTGATCCTGGAGATGGTTCGACCCTGGCCGACTGGAGCGCCCGCCTGAGCCTCGACGAAAAAACCATCCAGCGTCGCTTCCGCAAGGAAACCGGTATGACCTTCGGCCAGTGGCGCCAGCAATCGCGGTTGCTGTTGGCTCTGGAACGCATCGCCGTCGGGGAGAAGATCATCGACATCGCCGGGGAGCTGGGCTACGACAGCCCGAGTGCGTTCACGACCATGTTCAAGAAACAATTCGGCAAGACGCCGAGTGATTTTTTCAAGTGATGGCGACCGTCCGTGGGACGGCCGCTTGGCGCCGGGATCGGGTCAGGATCCTTGCGGCGTTTCACCCCGCATCAGACGGGCATTGATGTCTTCGATCACTGCCGGCAGATCGACGATGGTGTCGATCAAATAGTGTGGGCGGGAGCCTTCGAACATCTTGACGATACGTGCCCGCTCGCTGTCGAGCCGGTCAGAAGGCAGGGCCTTGAATTGATCGTAGGTCAAGCCCAGCGCATTGCCGGAGCAGGTCAGCGCGACCGTCCACATCCCGGCGGCCCGGCCTTCTAGAATGCCAGGCCAGGTGTCGTCGACCTTCACGCACGCGGCCACATCGCTGATCCCCAAGGCAATTACGTTGGCCAAGGCCTGGGCCGGGTAGGGGCGGCCGTTCGGCACTTCGTCGGTGGCGACGACGTGGTCGGCGACGTAGCCGTTATGCCGCGCCAGCTCCACCACTTTCTCCATGACAACGGCCGGGTAACCGGAGCAGGAACCGATCTTCAGGCCTTTGTCGCGCAACGCGTCGATGGCGTTCAGGGCACCAGGAATCAGTGCCGAGTGCAGGGCAATTTTCTCGATCTGCAGCGGCATGAATCGTTCATACAGTGCGGTGACATCGTCATCGGTTGGCAGGCGATCAAAGGCTGCGCGGTAGCGTTCGGCAATTTGCGGCTGATTGCACAGGGTACGGATGTGATCCCACTTGCCCATGCCCATCGGCCCCCGCGCTTCTTCAAGGGAAACCGCGACGCCGAACTCGGCAAACGCTTCGACGAAAATCTGCGTCGGGGCAAAGGAGCCGAAATCGACGACGGTGCCGGCCCAGTCCAGGACCACGGCTTGCAGTTGGGTCGGTTGTTGGTAATTCATGGTGATTCTCCATTTTTTGTTGTGGGCAGGCCGTCCCTCTCGAGATCGAGAAGTAGGCCTATGGATTGCTCAAGGGTGAGGCGAAATCAGGTGGCCGGTGTGGGGCTTGCGTCGAACAGCTCCGCAATCATTGGCCGGTTTCGGCGGATACCCAGACAGCACAAGTGGTAGTCGATGGAAAACGGGTGATTGACGAAGGTGATGGGCCGGGTACCCGGTGTTTCGGTGTACTCGACAGCCGAAACGAAACCGATCCCGATGCCTTTGGCGATGGCATGCACAATGGCTTCGCGGCTGTTCAACTGCATGACGCAGTTCAGGGCGACGCCCAGTTGCTTGCAGCTTTCTTCTACCAATTGGCGGGTGCGAGAACTTTTTTCCCGCATGACCCATTTCTCTTCGCTGATCTGCTCGACGTGCACTTCCTTCTGCCGGGCCCAGGGATGGTCCTCGCGCACCACGGCAATGATCGGGTAGCGCCGGTAAAGCTGCGTGTCGAAGCGTTGGTCGAATTCGGACAACGCCAGGATCGCCACATCGATATCGAAGTTGAACAGGCGATCCAGGGTCTCCTTTTCAGGGGAGAACGAGGTTTCCAGTTCGATGTCCGGATGCCGCTGCATCAGCTCGTAGGTCAGGTTCATCGCAATCGGCGGCGAGACGGCGCCGAGGCGCAGCATGCCGGTCTTGCGTTGCTTGAAACTTTGCAGCAATTGCACGGCTTCATCCTCCTGGCCGAACAGGCCCTGGGTGATCGCATAGAGCTGGTGTCCGGCGGCACTCATTTCGATAAAGCGGCCGCGGCGGTGGAACAGTTCCACGGAAAACTTCTTCTCCAGGGCATTGACCTGCTCACTGACCGTGGGCTGGCCGACGCTCAAATACTCGGCGGCGAGGGTGAAGCTGCCGGTCTTCGCCACGGCATGAAATGAACGTAGCCACTTGTGGTACTGGTACATAGACGATCCTGTTCCTGAGCCGCTGCCATTGATTCAATCTGTCCGGCCGGGCAATCAACGCCTGATAAACAGCGCCACCGACGCGCTGCAAAGACAGGCCGCGGTGACCACGATGAAGATCAGCGACGTGTTGCCGGTACTGTCGAGCATACTGCCGATCAGCGGTTCCGCCAGGCCGGCGAACAGATAGGACGAGAAGTTCATCACACCGGTCGCCGTACCTGCGCGTTTGGCACCCACCAGGTCCGGGCATAGCGCCCAGAAGCTGGAGGCGGGGCCGTACACGAAGAAGCCGCAGAGAAACAACGCCACCAGGCCGGTCGCGCTGTGCGGCGCCAGGGTCCACATCCACAAGCTGGTCGCTGCACCGAGGAACATGTAAAGCATGATCGCCAGATAGCGTCTGGCGCCGAACAGTTTGTCCGAGATCCAGCCATTGCTCAGTGCGCCGATGGCCATGCCGACGGGAAGGGCCACGGTGATCCACTTCGGATCGATCATGCTGTCGCCGGTCTTCCAGTTGGCGCCCAGAAAGTGCACCGGCACCCAGACGATCAAACCATAGCGGGCAGCGTTCTGAAACCCGAGGGACACGGCAGCAATGATCAGGCGGAAGTTCTTCAGGACGGCTTTGTAGCGTTGCGCCGACGTTTCGACTTCACCGTGGGCCACCTCGTGATTCTTGTCCTCGGCATTGGCCACGCCCGTGTCGGCAAGCGGTTCGAAACCCAGGTCCTGCGGACGCTCCCGAGCCACGAAGTAGAAGATGATGCCGCCGGCGAGCATGAGTAGCACGGGCAAGCGGAAGATCCAGCGCCATTCCAGGTGCATCACTTCCAGCACGACGATGGAGGTCACGTAAGACAGGACAGAGGCACACCCGGCCGCGAACACATAAAAGCCGTACACCTTGCCGCGTTCACCTGCGCTCCACCAGTTGGAGATCAGTCGACTGCCCGGCGCCCAGCCCAATGCCTGGAAGTAGCCGTTGATGCCCCAAGGCAAAATCAACGCGGCAAAGTTGCTGGCGAAACTCGTCACCCAGTTGGCGCCGCAGGACAGCACTGCGCCCACGGTCATGATGCGTCGGCCACCGAATTTGTCGGCGAGGTTGCCGTTGATGGCCTGGCCAATCGCGTAGGCCCAAAGCATGGCGGCCGATACCCAGCCAAGGTGCTCTTTGGTAAAACCGAACTCGGCCTGGATACCCGGAATGGCGAAACCGAACGTTTGCCGCCCGGTGTAGAAAAACAGATAGCAAAACATCGCTGCCAGCAACATGCGCCACTGGGCGACACGGAACGACGCGGTGTGTACGGCAAGACCTGGCAAGGTTTGGGCACGATTCATGATCTTTTCCTTATTCTTGTTCGGTCCCTCCGTGTGGTAACGGAGGGTGCACTCTTTTTCAGGTGCGGCAGGAAATCGTCGCGGCTCGTAACGCCGCTGGCAGTGTAGTGATTTATGAGCGGTGAAACCTAGGCCGCGCGTGAACCGATGAAGTTCTTGCCGCGGGCACCCTGCAGGGCGAAATCGATCATGGCTTCGGCTTCGTCGGCCGTTACGCCGTAGTCGGCGAACTCGGTTTTGACATCGAGGCTGTGCAGGAAGGCGCGCAACCGGGACTGGGCCTGGTCCAGGTCCGGTCCGAAAACCCGTTGCAGGGTTTTGTCACGCGTTGCGTCGTGGCCCCAGGCAAGGCCCAAAACCAGCGGCAGGGTGAAGGAACACGCAATGCCGTGGGGCAAGCCGTAGCGCAAGGTCATCTCATAGGAAATGGAATGGGCCAGTGCAGTCTTGGTGTTGGAGAACGCCAGCCCGGCCTTGAGTGCCGCCAGGGCCATTCTTGAGCGCAGTTCCTGATTGGACAGGTCCTGCCGCAGCAACGGCAGGCATTCTAGGATGTCTTCGATGGCCGAGATGGCGAAGGTGTCGGAAATCGGGTTGGCGTTAATGTTCCAGATCGATTCCAGCGCATGGGACAGGGCGTCCAGGCCCGTGGAGACGGTGACGCCGCCCGGAACCGTGAGCATCAATTGCGGATCGATGATGGCGACACTTGGCCAGGTGCAGTCCAGGTGCAGCGAGTACTTCTTGTGATTGGCCGCGTCCCAGATCGTCGCCCAGGGCGTGACCTCACTGCCCGTGCCCGCGGTGGTCGGGGCGGCGATCAGCTGTTTACTGCGAACCGGAACGAAGGGTTTGCCGCTTGCCAGCAATGCCAGCAGCTCATCGAAACGACCTGACTCGGTGCCGACAATCAGCGCCTTCGCCGTGTCGATGGCGCTGCCGCCACCGACGGCAATCACGGCGTGGCACTCGCCGGCTTCTTTCCAGAAACGTTCATAGGTCTCACGCAGTTGCGCGACATCGGGATTGGGCTGGACGTCTTCGATCACATAGACCAGTCGGTCGCCCAGAAGCGCTTGAAGGCGATCCACCAGCCCCAGGCCTCGGGCTTCGGGAAAGGTCACAACGGCAACGCTCTGGTTCTCAGTGATGGCGGCAAGCTCTTGCAGGCTGCCCCAGCCGAAACGGGTATCCACTGGATTGTGAAATCGGGCGGTCATGGCGGGTCCTTTGTTTTTGTTGTTGGAAGTGACGCCATGCTCGCGGTCTGCGCACTGCTGCACAAATCGATAATTCGCAGGTTTGAATCGGCTGAGCCGATAACAGCGGGTATGAAGGAAGGCGCTCTCGATCGTTGTAAAGAAACTACCTAGCGCCCTGCGGCAATCACCATGACCGATGGTGGTTGCCTCAATATTTTGCCTGTGGGGTCTGGCATACGCTGTGCGCCAAGGGAGGCCCGCACGGGCTGACAATCGCCGGAGCGTGGTATGCGTTTTTTTGAACTGATCACTTTGACCGTGCGGGTGCGCACGGTGGCCGATGCACTGGTGCGCATCGAAACTGCGTTGGCGAAGCCAGAAGTCGGTGGGGCGTTGATGGGCTGCTGGGCGTCGGAGATCGGCCAGTTGAACCAGATCACCGTACTGCGCGGCTATGAAGACGAAAGCCTGCGGCAGGCCGAGCGTGAGCGCTTCCTGTTGGGCGGCGAAGTGTTCGGTGTCGGCGAGCTCATCACCGATCTGCGCATCGAGAATTACACGCTGTTTCCTTTCCTCAAACCCTTGCACGCCGGGCAGCATGGCCCGTTCTACGAAATGCGTGTCTATGACCTGATCAGCAGCGGCCTCAAGCCCACGCTCGACGGTTGGAGCAAAGCCATCGAAGCGCGCACCGCCGAACAGTACTCACCGGTGTATGCGGCGTTTTACGCCACTGATGGTTCGCTGCCACGTTATCTGCACATCTGGCCGTGGGCCACGCTGGAAGAGCGCCTGCAAGTACGGACCCAAGCCGTTGCCGACGGCGTCTGGCCGCCGGAAAACTCCGGTCCGCAATTGCAGGACATGTGTTCGACGATCTATCTGCCGGCGAAATTTTCACCGTTGCAATGATCGGTCAGCTGGCGTCCCGGCCGTGAGCGGCGGCCGCCAGTTGTTCGGTGTCTACGCGCACAAATGTCGAATCACCAATGGCGGTCAGCACTTCACCGGCGTAGACCTCGCAGACGACACGGGTTTTGCGTCCGACCTCGCCTTCGACTTTGGCGCGCAGGGTCAGCGGCAAACCCATGGGTGTCGGTTTGATGAACTTGATGCCCAGGTTGCCGGTGACGCAATTGATCCGCGGCAGGCTGGCGGCATCCCGCTGTTCGGCGCGGTAGTGGTACGCCATCGCCGTCCAGTTGGAGTGGCAGTCGACCAGCATCGCGATCAGGCCGCCGTACACCAGGTCCGGCCAGCCGCAATATCGGGCGTCCGGTACGTGCTCGGCCATGACGTGCACGCCGTCTTCGTGCCAAAAGCTCTTGATGTGCAGCCCGTGCGGATTGTCGGGGCCGCAGCCATAACAAACGCCATCGGGTGCGGCGGTGTCTTGCAGGGAGGTGTCGTGCCGGGACATACCTTGATCATCCTTTGAAATGTGAACCATCACTTGATGGTTCTACAGTTTCCCTCAAAAACGATCCAGTCTGTAGGGCTCAGTCGCGGGTAATCCTGTAGAGGCTGCGACACTCCCGGGCAGGGCCAGTTGTGCGATGAGTTCGGCCGTTACTGCGGCCTGCGTCAGCCCCAGATGTTGATGACCGAAAGCAAGCAGGACCTTGCCGTCGCACACCCGGTCGATGATCGGCAGCGAATCCGGCAGCGAAGGGCGGAACCCCATCCACGGCGTTGCGGCTTCGGCATTCAACTCACGACGGAACAAGCCTTTGCTCAAGCGGTGCAATTGCCAGGCGCGCTCCATGCTCGGTGGCTGATCAAGGCCAGCGAACTCGACCGTCCCCGCCAGCCTCAAGCCTTCGGACATGGGCGTCATGATGAATTTGCGCTCCAGCGAGGTGACGGCAAACGGCAACCGTTCGAGCTCAAGGGGCAACATCAGGTGATAACCGCGCTCGGTGTCCAGCGGGACTTTTTTGCCGGTCAGCGCAGCGGTGAGTTTCGCCGAGTGAGCACCGCAGGCGATCAGGACTTGTCGGCTGGAGACTCGGCCTTGATCGGTGATCAACGAAACGCCGTGTTCAGTGAGCTGTCCGCCATCGACCCGTTGCTTGAGGAACTGCACGCCGCTAGCCTTGGCCGCATTGACCAGTTCGCCAACCACCCGAAACGGGTCGAGGAAATGTCCGGTGCGCGGGAAGAACAATCCGCCCCTAATGCCTTCGCTCAGTTGCGGGGCCGCTTCGCGCACGGCGTTGGCCTGCCAGAAATCGACGGGCACCTGTTGCTGGCGCATGCGTGCCAGCACTGCTTCGATAGCAGGTTGTGAATCGGGCCGTTCGAACACCAGCAGCGAGCCGTCTTCTTTCAGCAGATCAGGGCGGGCGATTCCGCTCAGCAACCGTTGCCAGGCGTCCAGGCTGCTTTCATTCAAAGCGCGGATACCGGCCACGGTGCGCTGGAACGGCGCCGGGCGCAGGTTCAGCAACAGACGCATGAACCAGGGCAGGGCGCGGGGCATGTATTTCCAGTCCAGGCGCAGCGGGCCCATCGGGTCCATGAGCATGGCGGGCAGGCGCTTGAGGATCGACAGGTCGGCGATGGGAAACACCTGCTCGGTGGCCAGGTGCCCGGCGTTGCCAAATGAAGCGCCGCGACCGGGTTCCTGCTGGTCGATGACCACCACTCGATGGCCTTGGCGGGCGAGCTGCAAGGCGCAGGCAACGCCGATGATCCCGGCGCCGACCACGGCAATGTCATGGGCAAAGTGGGGCGAGGAAAGATTCGACATGGCTAGGCTTCTCTCTGGCCGTCGAGTAGGCGCCGCAGTTGCAGCGGATTACCCTGCTGGAGCGCGGCGGGGAGCAAGGCGTCCGGGAAATCCTGATAGCACACCGGGCGCAGGAACCGCAGGATTGCCGCGGTGCCGACCGAGGTGGTACGTGGGTCGGACGTCGCCGGGAACGGCCCGCCATGGACCATGGCATCGCACACTTCGACGCCGGTTGGCCAGCCGTTGACCAGCAAGCGGCCCGCCTTGCGTTCCAGCACCGGCAGCAAGGCCCGAGCGCTGTCCAGATCGGCGTCATCCAGTTGCAGCGTGGCGGTCAACTGGCCTTCGAGGTGCTCGATGACCTGACGCATTTCATTGTCATCGGCGCATTGCACGATCAGCGAAGCGGCGCCGAACATTTCAGCCTGCAACGCGGGGTCCGCGAGAAAATCCTGTGCTCGGCTGACGAACAAATGGGCCTGGCATTGGTTGGGTGTTTCACCCGCCAAACCGACGGCCGCTGCCTGGGCATGCGCATGCTCGACCAGCGAGCCGACGCCGGCCTCGTAGGCACTGAAAATCCCGGGCGTGAGCATGGTTTGCGCGGGGCTGCGACGCACAATGTCGGCTGCTGCGCTGATGAAACGATCGAGGGCAGCGCCTTGGCGGGCGATCACCAGACCAGGGTTGGTGCAGAACTGACCGGCGCCCTGGGTCAGCGATGCGACGAAGCCTTGAGCCAATGCCTCACCGCGAGCTTGCAGGGCGGCCGGGAACAGCAACACCGGATTGATCGAACTCATTTCCGCGTACACCGGGATCGGTTCCGGACGTGCCTGCGCCGCTTGGCACAAGGCGATGCCGCCACTGCGTGAACCCGTAAATCCAACGGCCTTGATGCGCGGGTCAGTGACCAGGGCGATGCCGACTTCGCGACCGGAGCCGAACAGCAGCGAAAACACACCCTCGGGCAGCGCGCACTGTTTCACCGCACGCGCCACCGCACGGCCGACCAGTTCGCTGGTCCCCGGATGAGCGCTGTGCGCCTTGACCACCACCGGGCAACCGGTGGCCAATGCCGAAGCGGTGTCGCCACCGGCGACGGAGAAGGCCAGTGGAAAATTGCTCGCACCGAACACCGCCACCGGGCCCACGGGGATCTGTCGTTGGCGCAGGTCCGGACGGGGCAGGGGTTGACGTTCCGGCAGCGCGTTGTCGACGCGTACATCCAGCCATTCGCCGGCGCGCACGGTGCGGGCAAACAGGCGCAGTTGCTGACAGGTGCGGCCCCGTTCGCCCTGGATGCGCGGACGCGGCAGGCCGGTCTCAGCCACAGCGCGGTCGATCAGTTCATCGCCGAGGGCTTCGATCTCGCTGGCGATGGTTTCGAGGAATTCAGCGCGTGCGTCCAGCGAGGTTGCGCGATAGCCGTCGAAGGCGGCCGATGCCAGGGCACACGCCTGTTCGACGTGCTCGCGGCCACCTCCGAGGTAGGCCGGTTCGAGTGGCAAGCCAGTGGCGGGATTAATGGCCCGGATCGCTTCGCGATGCCCGGTAACGGCTTGCTGGCCGATCAGCAGGTTGCCTGTCAGAGTCATGGTGGTTCCTGAAAAAAATAGGTGGGGACGAAAACAAAAGCGGCGCGACCCGGCGCGCCGCCGTGCAAGCCGGGTGAACGTCAGGCGACGTTCTGCTCGGCCGACCAGTGCTCGTACCACTGGCGGAACAGCGCGTACTGGTTCTCGGCGTAACGACGCTGGGCATCGCTGAGCACATCGGTTTCGTTGAAGTGCAGCGCGTATCCCTTGTCGCCGTTGAGCACCATCAGGTGCTTGTAATAAAGCACCAGGTCGCAACCCTCGTCGAAGGACGACAGCACCGCCAGTGCCGATTCCAGCTCGCGGGCCTGACGACGGGCCTTGGCGTCGCCTTTGGCAGCTTGCTTGCTCAATGCCACCAGTTGCAGCACTTCGCGTGGCAGGGCGTTGCCGATGCCGGTGATGGCGCCGGTGGCGTTGCAGTTGACGAAGCCGTGCACCACTTGGGTGTCGACACCGACCATCAGGGTGACGGCGTCATCCTTGGAGGTGATGTGTTCGGCGGCGTAGCGCAGGTCGGCAGCACCGCCGAATTCCTTGAAACCGATCAGGTTCGGGTACTCGCGACGCAGTTCGAAGAACAGGTCGGCACGGGTGGCGAAGCCGTAGTAAGGGCTGTTGTAGATCACGGCGGGCAAGCCCGGTGCGGCTTTCAGAATCGCGGCGAAGTGAGCTTTTTGCGCGGTGGCCGAAGCGCCACGGGACAGCACACGAGGAATGACCATCAGGCCATGGGCGCCGACCTTGGCCGCATGCGCCGCATGGGACACCGCTTCGCGGCTGTTGACCGCACCGGTACCGACGATGGTCGGAATGCCGGCAGCCACCAGACGGGCTACGCCTTCCTGACGCTCGGTTTCGGTGAGCAGCGGCCAGTCACCCATGGAACCGCAATACACGACGGCGCTCATGCCGATGTCGATCAGCTCGCGACCCTTGGTCACCAGTGCGTCGAAGTCCGGCTTGCGGTCGGCGGTGCACGGGGTCATCAGTGCCGGAATGCAGCCAGTAAAAATGTTGTCGCTCATTGTTGTAACTCCTTGAAGCGTTCATACAGATTGATTGAGGAAAGACGCGTAGGGCTCAGATGCCCCACGCAAAGGGATCCTGTTCGTCGATCAGCAACATGGCGTCGGCGGTCATGTAGGCGCGGCCCGTGATGGACGGGATGATGCGTTCGCCGTCCCATTCATAGCTGCCGACGAACTGGCTGCCGGTGATGCTGGCCTGGACCCAGCGCTCACCGACGGCGAGTTTTCCGTCGGCCGCCAGGCAGGCCAGTTTGGCGCTGGTGCCGGTGCCGCAGGGTGAGCGGTCGTAGGCCTTGCCCGGGCACATGACGAAGTTGCGGCTGTCGGCCTGGTCGTCCTCGGCGAACAATTCGACGTGGTCGATCAGCGCGCCGTCTTCGCCGTGGATGCCTTGGGCTTCGAGGGCCTTGAGCATCGCCCAGGTGTACTCGGTCAGGGCGTCGACGTTGTCCATCTGCAACGTTTTGCCGTGGTCGGACACCAGGAAAAACCAGTTGCCGCCCCAGGCGATATCGCCATGGACACGACCATGGCCGGGCACCTCGACCGGCACCTGTTGGCGGTAGCGGTAAGCGGGCACGTTGCGCAGGGTGACGTTGCCGTCCTCATGCAACGTCGCGTTGACCGGGCCGACCGGGGTGTCGATCTTGTGCACGCCGGGCTGGATATGCCCCAGGTAATGCAGCGAGTTGACCAGGCCGATGGTGCCGTGGCCGCACATGCCGAGGTAGCCGGCGTTGTTGAAGAAAATCACGCCGCAGGTGGCATCCGGCGACACCGGTTCGCAGTACAGCGCACCCACCAGCACATCGTTGCCACGAGGTTCCAGCAGGCAGGCGCGACGCCATGGATCATGCTGCTCGCGCAGGGCATCGCGCTTCTCGGCCATGGTCCGGCCGGGCAACTGGGGCAGGCCCGACATCACCAGGCGAGTCGGTTCGCCGCCGGTGTGGGAATCAATGACATGTACTTTTTTCATAAACCTTTCCATTCAGAGGAACACGCAGGCATTGCTGGCCTGAATTTCAGCGAGAGGTCTGGGCGGACACGCCGATTGGACGCTGGCCAGTGGTCGTGCCGGGGTGAACAGAATCGGCTTCGCTTTCAGCGTCCTCTTCTTCCAGGCGAACCAGATGCGCCGGCACGCCGGTGGCCGCGCCCCAGTAGTAAATGCCCATCGCACAGGCCGCCACGACCACGGTGTCGAAAGGATGGGTGAGTACGCCCATGCCGCCGAAACTGCCGAGCCAGGACAGCACGATGGTCACGGCGTAGAAGCCGATCAGCCATGCCGAAGAACGCACTTGCTGGGCCAGGCTCAGGTGTTGCGTCGGCACATAGCGACCGCACAGCAGGTAGATCACGAACATCAGGATTTGCAGGCCGAGCAGCCAGGACACGGTGTTCCAGCCCGACCAGTAGACGATCAGCGCGGCAATGATGAACGACACCGGGCCGAGGACGCCCATGCGCTTGACCTTGAATGGTCGCGGCATGTCCGGCGCATTGCGGCGCAGGGCGGCAACGGAGACCGGCGCCACGGCGTAGCTCAACACCAGCGCGGCGGAGACCACGTTGATCAGGGCTTCCCACGAAGGGAAGGGCAGGGTCCAGAACACAGACAGGGCAAAGGTCAGCCACAGCGCCGGACGCGGGATGCCGGACTTTTCGTCGATGCGGGTGAAGATCTTGAAGAAGGTCCCGGTTTGCGCCCAGCCGTAGATCACACGTGGGGTGGCGTTCATGTAGATGTTGCCGCAACCGCTCGGGGAGATCACCGCGTCGGCCACCACCAGATAAGCCAACCAACCCACACCCAACGCCAGGGCGATATCGCGGTAGGGCAGGGCCAGTTCTTTGGCGACGCCGGCCCAGCCATTGGCGAGCATTTCGGTGGGCACGCCGCCGAGGAAGGCCACTTGTAGCAGCACATAAATCGCGGTGGAGAGCAGTACGGAGAGGATCAGTGCAATCGGGATGGTGCGTTGCGGATTCTTCACTTCGCTGGCCACCGAGATGATCGGCGTCAGCCCCAGGTAAGCGAAGATAATGCCGCCGGCGGACACCGCCATTTCGACACCGGACAGCCCGAACGGCATGAAGCCCTGGGACTGGAAGTTCTCCGGTTTGAAAAAGGTGAACAGCACGCCGATCACCAGCAACGGCACGATGAACTTGAACAGGCTGATCAGGTTGTTGGCCTTGGCGAAGGTTTTCACGCTGTAGTAGTTGAGCATGAAGAACAGGCACAACAGGCCAAACTGCACCAGCCAGCCAAGCGCCGTTGGATTGCTGGAGCCGGCCTGCGTCAATGCGGGAAACCATGCAGCAGCGTACTGACGCGCAGCGACCACTTCGATGGCCACCAGGCTGGAAAACGCGATCAGCGTGATGAAGCCCATCAGGTAACCCAGCAGCGGGCCGTGGGAATAAACCGGGTAGCGAATCACACCGCCGGCACGGGGCAGCGCCGCGCCTAATTCACAATAAACGATGCCCAACAGCAGAACGGCAAACCCGCCCAGCAACCAGGAAAATATCCCCGCCGGCCCCGCAATCGCGGAGACGTGACTGGCTGCGAACAGCCAACCGGAGCCGAAAATCGCCCCCAGTCCGATAAACGTGAGGTCTATCAACGACAGTTGTTTTTTGAACTTGCCTTGGCCTGACATGGCATCGCCTTCTTGTGAGTTATTGGATAGGCAGGTGTGCACTTCAAGTCGCCCCGGTCGGTTTTGCCGAGGAGGGCGGTGGCCATAGATTGAACGTGGCGGCGAACTCGCGATTGATGTTTTTCTTGGGTGTCGATGACGAAATCAGCACAATGGGCACTGTCTGATTTTTGCGAAGGGCGGGTTCATGACTCAGGATGCGTTTGCAATGCTGTGCCAGGGCGACGACTCGAATCGCCCCGAATCCATCGAGCAATTGCTGGCCGGCGTTGCGCTGTTGCTGCCCATGCTGGATGTCATTCCCAATGCTGCGATCTTCATCAAGGATGTTCAGGCGCGCTATGTCATGGCCAATCGCACGCTGGTGCAACGCTGCGGCTTGAAGCAGTTGAAACCGCTCTTGGGGAAAACCAGCGCCGAAGTGTTTCCGGCGCAATTGGGCCCCGGTTATACCGAGCAGGACCGACGGGTTCTGGAGCAGGGTTTTGTCCTGGAGGATCAACTGGAGCTGCACTTGTACGGCAGTCGAGAACCGGGTTGGTGCCTGACTCACAAGCGGCCGCTGTATAACCGCCGCAATGAAATCATCGGCCTGGCCGGGATCTCGGTCGACCTGCAATCGGCGAGCGATACGCACCCGGCGTATCAGCGCCTGGCGGCGGTCGATGAGCACATTCGCGCGCACTTCAATCGACGCGTGACGCTTGGCGAACTGACGCGCATCGCCGGTATTTCAGTGGCGCAACTGGAGCGCTACTGCAAGCGCGTGTTCCACCTGACACCGCGGCAGATGATCCAGAAAGTGCGCCTGGAACATGCTTATCGTCTGCTGCACACCGAGATGCCGATCACCGACGTTGCCTTGCAATGCGGCTACACCGACCACAGTGCGTTCACTCGGCAGTTCAAGGCCTCGACCGGATTCACGCCGCGTCAGTACCGGCAGGCGACCGGTCTGGAGCAGTCGTCGAGCCTGGATTAGCGATGCGTCGGGATTGGCCTGTAAACTGGCTGCGTCAAAGGCATTCGCCTTACCCTTTCAAGCAAGAGAGTTCCCATGGCAAACCACGACCTGACCTTTACGCCCGATCCTGATGCGGATTCGATTTCCTCCGACGTCGTCGGTTTCGGCGGCGTGCTGGTCTCCACGCAGATTCCGACCCGCGCCGACGGCAGCCTGGAACTGGGCGACATCACCCTGCAAAGCGAATGCACCCTGCAAGCGCTGAAAGTGGCACTGGAACGTGCCGGCAGCTCCATGGACCGCGTGATGCACCTGACCATCTACCTCACCGACATGGCCGACCGCGCCGCGTTCAACGAAGTCTACAAGCGCTATTTCGCCAAGCCATGGCCGGTCCGCGCTGCTGTGGGCGTAGCGTCCCTGGCGGTCGAAGGCATGCGCGTGGAAGTGACCGCGATGGCCGCCAAGGCCTGACCTCCACCAGACATACACAAAACCCTGTAGGAGCGGGCTTGCCCGCGATGACGGCGTGTCAGTCGACATCCATTTTGAATGGTCTACCGCTTTCGCGAGCAAGCTTGCTCCTACAGGGGCATGTTGGTCATGGGCTGAATGTGTGGTCCACGCCGATCAACTGTAGGAGCGGGCTTGCCCGCGATGACGGCGTGTCAGTCGACATCCATTTTGAATGGTCTACCGCTTTCGCGAGCAAGCTTGCTCCTACAGGGGCATGGTGGTCATGGGCTGGATGTGTGGTCCACGCCGATCAACTGTAGGAGCGGGCTTGCCCGCGATGACGGCGTGTCAGCCAACACCCATTTTGAATGGTCTACCGCTATCGCGAGCAAGCTTGCTCCTACGGGGGCATGTTGGTCATGGGCTGAATGTGTGGTCCACGTCGATCAAATGTAGGAGCGGGCTTGCCCGCGATGGCGGAGTGTCAGTCGACATTCATTTTGAATGGTCTATCGCTATCGCGAGCAAGCTTGCTCCTACGGGGAATGTTGGTCATGGGCTGAATGTGTGGTCCACGTCGATCAAATGTAGGAGCGGGCTTGCCCGCGATGACGGCGTGTCAATCGACATACATTTTGAATGGTCTACCGCTATCGCGAGCAAGCTCGCTCCTACAGGGATTCAGGTCGTCAGGTCTACACAAAACGCCACCCGGCAGCACACGGGTGCCCCTCAAGCGTTTCACCGCTACAATGCACGCCTCGACCGTGACAGCCTGACTAAAAAAATATTATGTCCCTGCCCAAACATCATCTGGAATTGCTCAGCCCCGCCCGTGACGTGGCCATCGCCCGTGAGGCGATCCTGCATGGCGCTGATGCGATCTACATCGGCGGCCCGAGCTTCGGCGCCCGCCACAATGCCTGCAACGAAGTCAGCGAAATCGCCGAATTGGTGGAATTCGCCCGTCGCTATCACGCGCGGGTGTTCACCACCATCAACACCATCCTGCACGACAACGAACTGGAGCCGGCCCGCAAGCTGATCCACCAGTTGTACGATGCCGGTGTCGATGCGCTGATCGTCCAGGACCTGGGCGTGATGGAGCTGGACATTCCACCCATCGAGCTGCACGCCAGCACCCAGACCGACATCCGCACCCTGGAACGGGCAAAGTTCCTCGATCAGGCCGGCTTCTCCCAACTGGTGCTGGCCCGTGAGCTGAACCTGCAAGAGATCCGTGCGATTGCCAACGAGACCGACGCGGCCATCGAGTTCTTCATCCACGGTGCGTTGTGCGTGGCGTTTTCCGGGCAGTGCAACATTTCCCACGCCCACACCGGTCGCAGCGCCAACCGCGGCGATTGCTCCCAGGCGTGCCGTTTGCCTTACACCCTCAAGGACGAAAAGGGCGGTGTGATCGCTTACGAAAAACACCTGCTGTCGATGAAGGACAACAACCAGAGCGCCAACATCCGCGCCCTGGTTGAGGCCGGCGTGCGTTCGTTCAAGATCGAAGGGCGCTACAAGGACATGGGCTATGTGAAAAACATCACGGCCTATTACCGCCAGCGCCTCGACGCCGTACTCGAAGACCGCCCGGACCTGGCCCGTGCCTCCAGCGGCCGCACCGCGCACTTCTTCCTGCCCGACCCGGAAAAAACCTTCCACCGTGGCAGCACCGATTACTTCGTCACGGATCGCAAGATCGACATCGGCGCCTTCGACTCGCCGACCTTCACCGGTTTGCCGGTGGGTGTGGTCGAGAAAGTCGCCAAGCGTGACATGCAGGTCGTCACGCACGAACCGCTGTCCAACGGCGACGGCCTCAATGTGCTGGTCAAGCGTGAAGTCGTGGGTTTCCGCGCCAACATCGCCGAGCCGAAAGGCGAATTCGAGGAGGACGGCGAGAAGCGTTATCGCTATCGCGTCGAGCCAAACGAGATGCCGGAGGGGATGTACAAACTGCGCCCCAACCATCCGCTGAATCGCAACCTCGATCACAACTGGCAACAGGCGCTGCAAAAGACCTCAGCCGAGCGTCGCGTGGCCCTGCGTTGGGTCGCTAGCCTGCGTGAAGAGCAGCTGGAACTCACCGCGACCAGCGAAGAGGGCATCAGCGCCAGCGTCACCCTGAAAGGGCCGTTCGGTGCCGCCAACAAGCCGGAGCAGGCACTGGAGCAATTGCAGGACCTGCTCGGTCAGTTGGGCACTACGCAGTACCACGCCATCGACATCAAGCTGGATGCGCCACAGGCGTACTTCATTCCGAACTCGCAGCTCAAAGCCTTGCGCCGTGAAGTGATTGAAGCCTTGACCGAAGCGCGCATCGCCGCTCACCCGCGCGGTGGTCGCAAGGCCGAGACCACACCGCCACCGGTGTACCCGGAATCGCACCTGTCGTTCCTGGCGAACGTCTACAACCAGAAGGCCCGCGACTTCTATCATCGCCACGGCGTGAAGCTGATCGATGCGGCCTACGAGGCCCACGAGGAAACCGGCGAGGTGCCGGTGATGATCACCAAGCACTGCCTGCGATTCTCCTTCAACCTGTGCCCGAAACAGGCCAAGGGCGTGACTGGCGTGCGTACCAAGGTCGCGCCGATGCAGTTGATCCACGGCGACGAAGTATTGACGCTGAAGTTCGACTGCAAGCCTTGCGAAATGCACATCATCGGCAAAATGAAAGGCCACATCTTCAACCTGCCGCAACCGGGCAGCGTGGTCGGTCACATCAGCCCTGAAGACCTGCTCAAGACCATCCCGCGCGCGCCGCATTGACGGACGGGTGGAGCGCGGCCCTGATGCCGCGCTCCACTGTCGAAAAAATCGAGACTAGTTACAGGCTTCAGCGACGGCCTTTTCGGCGCGTTTAAACTCCTGGCTGACGTCCGTAGTGATTTTCTGCTCTTTCATTTTCTGGCCGAGAAATGGTTGCTCACCGCGGGACTCGACTTCTGCATCTTCGGCAACGATCTGGGCTTTGATCGCGGTGGCATGTTCGTCGATGACAGCATCGACCTCAGCCTGGTTTTTTGCGGTGTCGAGGGCTTTGACCAGTTTGCCTGCTTCCGCTTTTTCGGCTTCGGCATAGGCCTCGACCGTCAATCCAGCGGCCATTGCCCGAGCTTGGGTTTCCAGGGCCTTCATGTGCTGCTGAGCGGTGTTGCACAGGGTTTCCTGCCGTTTGCTTTCGACTAGGCTCCAGATGTTGACGCCATAAATTGCGGCACCCGTGACAATGAGGATGACCGCGGCACTGATCAATTTGCCTTTCACATTCCATACCCAAGCGTGTCAAGGGAAGTCCTGTTTTGCATCCATAGCCCGACTCCATTCGAATTAGAAAAGCGTAGCAGACGAAAATTTTCTTCCGGTGAAACGTTTCGCTCAGCGCGCTGCCGTTCGGGTTGAATTGCGGGCTGTAGAAGCGCCTGCGTCAGGGTTTTTACCGTCGCCAAGTGCTTCAATGGGTAGTAAGCATCTGTTTTAAAAAACAATTTGTACTAAAAGGGCTTCCCAGACGGCGAGAAAGTTGATAAATTTCCGCCCGCTCTTGCAGCAACCCTTACAGGGTTCGCAGCGCAGGAGCTTCACAAGAGAGCGCCACGCTCTCGTCGCAACACCTACAGGGGCGTCGCCAAGCGGTAAGGCAGCAGGTTTTGATCCTGCCATGCGTTGGTTCGAATCCAGCCGCCCCTGCCATTTTCCTTACACTCATCCCGTCAGTCGGCCGTCAACGCGCCAGCTTGGGATGATTGTGTCTTTGAGAAACGCCAATGCCTGTTCGGCGTGGGCTCTCCTTTCAGTTGTCTATCCTCCTCTGTCACCCTTGTACTTGATCCTGGAATTCATCTGCAGTAAACAGGGCACATTCCGCGCATTATGCAGACATGCAGATCAGTTTTTTCGGCTTGGTGTCTGGGCATCAAAGGCGTTTAATCAAATGTGGACCCCCATGATCAAGCGAGATATCCGTTGGTAGAGCGCCGTCAGTTCAGTGGTGGCATGAAGGGTAAGAATCTTCGCTACCTCAATGATCATGAGGGCCAACCGGTCCTTCGGGCCCGCGCAGGGTTTTTGTTGCTGGAGCATTTTTCGTTGCCTGCGTTTACCCAGGCGCTCGATACGATTGTCACTGCAAACCTGTTAAGGCCTGCATTGTTCTCAACGAAAACCTTCGGGCTGACGGAAGGGGAAGTGATCAGTGATCTGGGGCTGGTCATTCGACCCGATGCAAGTCTCAATCATGCCGCGATCCAGGACCTGGACTTGCTGGTTGTCTGTGGCGGGTACCGTACGGCACTCAAAGCGGACGATGCATTGATCAATCTGTTGCGCGAAGCGTCTGATCAGGGCGTTACGCTGGCTGGTGTGTGGAATGGCGCCTGGTTCCTCGGACGAGCCGGTTTGCTGGATGGATATCGCTGCGCGATTCACCCTGAACATCGTCCCGCACTGGCGGAAATTGCCAGGCTGGCTCAAGTCACCAGTGAAGCCTATGTGGTTGATCGCGACCGCCTGACCGCATCCAGTCCCAATGGTGCGTTCTACATGGCCCTCGAGTGGATAAAGGGCTTGCACGACAAGGCACTGACCGACGGCATTGAAGACATTCTTGCATTTGAAGCTTCGCGTTACCGGCGCATCAAGCCAACGCTGAACGTGTCGGTCAGCGGTCCTCTCAGGGAAATGGTCAACTTGATGGATGCCAACCTGGAGGAGCCGCTGGAAATGGAGGTGCTCTGCCTGTACGCGGGCCGATCCCGTCGACAGATCGAACGTCTGTTCAAAGAGCAGCTTGGCACCACCCCGCAACGCTATTACATGGACTTGCGGATAACTGAAGCACGTCGACTCCTTCAGCACACCACGTTGACCATCGTCGAAGTCTCGGTAGCCTGTGGTTTCGTTTCGCCCAGCCACTTCAGCAAATGCTACAACGCGTATTTCGGTTATCGGCCATCAAAGGAAATCAGGCTGGTCAAATAACTGTCATGCAATCACCGATGGCTAGCGAAACCGCTGCGCAATGCCATCGGCAAACGGATAGATAGAAAACCAGGGTCTGGCCTCGTCGATCACTCGCTGGAACGAAGGTCGGGTGATCAGCCGCTCGAAATACGCATTCAAGTGCGGGTAGTCATCGGCAAACGGCACCAGCGTATCGGCATAGAACAATGCCGGGCAGGCGGCGCAGTCGGCCATGCTGAACTCGTCTCCGGTGGCCCACATTCTGGACGCCAATTGACGGTCGAGCATGCCGTACGCGGTCGTCAGTGCGGCGCGTTCCCGGGTCAGGTCGCCGTTTGTCGAGCGCAGGCGATCGAGGACGATCTGGTTCATCGGCCCCTGGACGTCGAGGTCGAAAAAACGATCCCACAAACGAATCTCCCACGCAGCCTCCCAATCGTCGGGAATCAGGCGATGTCGGCGTGCATGAAAGTGGTCCAGATACTCGATGATGATGCTCGATTCCGCCACGTCGCGCTGACGTGCGTGATCGCGGATCACCGGAAACTTGACCAGTGGCCACAGGGCTTGAAGCTCTGCCCGGTCGGCCTCGTTGCCCAGGTCGATGATCTTTTTTTCAAACTCGATGTCGTGTTCGTAGAGTGCGATCAGCACTTTGTGGCAGTACGACGAGAGCGGATGGAAGTAGAGAGTCAGCGGCATCTTTCGGTCCCTCGGCCAAGTGCAAACCCGTGCATTATCCGCCTGCACTCGCCGATGTGCGAGGTGCTCCATCGTGGTGCTGTTTGGAGGTGAAAGGGTTGGGAATTGCTTGACCTGACAATCATTAAAATATCTTTTAAATCAATGTGATCGTAACTCGTTCGGTGATCAGTCCGAACGTGGCACGCACATTGCTCCATTCCTCTGGCACCGGTTCTGGTGCGATTGATCCGGGACGACCCGGAGGCCTAGCGGCTCTGCGATATCTGGACGACCAGGTGACATTTTGACTAATCATCAGGAGGTTACTTATGGCGCCCACGCCTCGAACTACCCCTCATTCAGCGTTCGAACACCTGCCCCTCGTGGACATTGGCGGACTGTTTTCCGACTGCGCAGCCGATCGCATCCAAGCCGCCGCAGCGTTGGGGAACGCCGCGCAGCAGGCAGGTTTCCTCTATGTGACCGGGCACGGTATCGATCCGCAGATCATCAATCGTCTCAAGCAACGGAGCGTTGAATACTTCGCCCAGCCGGTCGAGCGCAAGATGCAGGATTACATCGGGCTTTCGAGCAATCACTGCGGGTATGTCCCGGAGGGCGAGGAGCAGTTTGTCGAGGGCAGCATCGATCACAAGGAGGCCTTCGACGTTGGCTTCGACTATGTCCTGCCAGAGGGGCAGCGCCCCATGCTGGGGGCCAATCGCTGGCCAGTGTTGCCGGGTTTCAAGCAGGACATCAAGGCTTACTACGACGCGGTGTTCAGTCTTAGCCTTGCGCTGTTTCGGGGCTTTGCGCTGGCCTTGGGTTTACCGGAAAACGCCATCAGCCAGTGGGTCAATCATCCGCCCAGTCAACTTCGATTGATCCACTATCCGTATTCAAAGGATGCACCGCAGGATCGTCCGGGCATTGGCGCGCACACCGACTACGAATGCTTCACCATCCTGCTGCCGACTGCGCCGGGGCTTGAAGTGTTGAACGGAGCAGGGCAGTGGATCGACGTGCCGCTGGTCGAAGGTGCATTTGTGATCAATATCGGCGACATGATGGAGGTGCTGAGCAATGGCACCTACGTCGCCACGGCCCATCGGGTGCGCAAGGTCAGTGAAGAGCGTTATTCCTTCCCGATGTTCTGCGCTTGCGACTATGACACGGTCATCGAACCTATCGCGCAACTGCTCGAACCGGCAACGCCGAGCCGCTATGGGCCGGTGGTTTGCGGTGAGCATCTGTATGCACAAACCCTGCAAACCTTTCGCTATCTCAAGCAACGCATGGCGCGGGGCGAGCTGAGTTTGCCCAGTGGCGCCAAAGGCTTGTCGTCATTCGGCTACGCCCCCATCTGCGAGGAGGTTTGACATGCACCTTCACGACCTTGTCGAGCAATTTGCACAACAATCACCCCACGGTGTTCCTGACTGGATGCTCGGTTTCTACAAGCGCCGGGCGATCAGTTATGCCGACGGCCTGACCGACGTGCAGACCCACGTGTGCTGGTTCCAGAGTCGCAATTTCACCATCGATCTGCGCCTGCCGCTCGAGCACCAGCAGGTCGCGGCCAAGCCCTTGTCGGCGTACAACGCGCAAGAGCTGCAAGTGCTCGCCAATTACGAAGGCTGGGAAGCCTTGTGTTCCTGGGAAGGCGAGACCCTGAGCTGGCACACGGACACGTCTTTGCAGGTGCACAATCGCTGGCCGGAGCCTGGACTGCTCAAGCGCATCGGTGACTGCATGATCGAGTTCTCACCCAGTGACGCCTACGTCGAAGACTGGCGCTTGCAATCATCGGCACCGGGGGCATTGATCGGCTTGCGACTGCTGCACGAAAAGGAACTGGACAGCGGCCGCGTGCACCACCGTGGTGGTGGGCTGATCGTGTGCGGCGATCATGCGGCGCTGGTGCTTGGGCGTGCCGAGGTGCTTGAGTGCGGCCCCCTCGATCTGCGTGATGCGGTTGCGCGCCATGCCGATGATCTGCCATGGCTCAGCCAGGCCTTCAACTTCGAGACTTCAGTTGCCTGTGGTTCCCTCGCAGAGGGCTACAACGTGACCCTATCGACCTGCGCTGCACGCATCGGTCAGCCGCTGATCTCGCAGGAAGGCTTCGAGATTCACCCTGACGGTCAGCACGTTTTCCAGTTGCTTCAGGTCGACGGTGTTGTCCGCGAGCGCTTGTTTGTCATCGACACGCTGGAGCCGCAGGTCAGCTATTCACCCGCCACCGGCTTCACCGACCGTGCCGCGCAATGGTACGAGCGCGAATCCCCGACATTGAGCCGCTACACCCGGCCGCTCGTTTGAACCCAATGCGTCACCCCATTCATAACCCGTGAGGTTTCCATGAAGGCATTCTCGTGCGTGTTCTACCGTTTTGCATTCGTGTTGCTGGCGTTGTCCTGTGTGGCTTTCGGTGCTTCTGCGGCCGAGAAAAAACAGTCGTTCAAGGTGGCCTGGTCGATCTATTCCGGGTGGATGCCGTGGGGCTACGCCAGCGAACACGGGATCATCGAAAAATGGGCGAAAAAGTACGGCATCCAGATTGAACTGGTGCAACTCAACGACTACATCGAGTCGATCAACCAGTACGCCGCGGGGGCATTCGATGCCTGCGGCATGACCAACATGGATGCCTTGACCATCCCGAGCGCCAATGGCGTGGACACCACGGGGCTGATTCTGGGCGATTACTCCAACGGCAACGACGCCATCGTCCTGAAGAACGGCAAGAGCTTTGCCGACATCAAGGGCCAGCAGGTCAATCTGGTGGAGTTGTCGGTGTCCGACTACCTGATGTCCAGGGCTTTGGACATCCATGGGCTGAGCCAACGCGATATCAAGATCATGAACACCTCCGATGCTGATGCGGTGGCTTCGTTCTCCACGTCCGGGGTGACGGCGGCAGCATTGTGGAATCCGCAATTGAGCATGGTGATGAAGCAGTCACCGACGGCGGTTCAGGTCTTCACCTCCAAAGAAATACCGGGGGAGATCATTGACATGATGGCGGTGAACACCGAGACGCTGGCGGCCAATCCGGAACTGGGCAAGGCGTTGGTCGGTGCGTGGTTCGAGACCTTGCAATTGATGAGCGGCGACGACGGGCAGGCCATCGCCGCACGTACTTCGATGGCCGAGCGCTCGGGTACCGACCTTAAAGGCTACGAGGAACAACTCACGCAAACCATGTTGTTTTATACGCCGGGCACCGCGTTCGAGTTCGCCAACTCCGACGCCATCCGCCATACCATGGACAAGGTGCGCACCTTCTCCTTTGCCAAAGGCTTGCTGGGCCAGGCCGCCACCAGCGCCGATGCGGTGGGCATGCAGTTTGCCGACGGCTCTACCCTTGGTGATAAGAACAACATCAAGCTGCGCTTCGATAGCCGCTTCGTGAACATGGCGGTGGCCAACCAGCTCTGAGCGAAGGCGACCAAGGGGGTGCAGATCAGTTCGGCCCACATCGACAGCTCCCAGTTCAGTGTTGCCGAGACGTGGTTGAACGGAAACGGGAAGCGCTCCTGAATGTCGGCGAACCAGTTCTGGCCGTTGAGCTTCTCCAGGCCCGACTCGAAGAATTCCCAGGCGAGGAACACCCGCAAGGCCAGCGGCGCAATCCAGTCGCCGGCACGGTCCAGGTTCAGGTGCAGGCCTTTGACGGCCGAGGAGATTGAGGTGTTCATGGGCGATGGTCCCCTTGAGTGAGTTGAACGTTTGGATCGGCGTGGCCAATCGACAGACGAATTCAATCAACGGGGTGTATCTGCGATGTGTCGTCGGTGCGGGGTTGTACACACTGTGATACTTCAAACACCGCTTATCCCTTGTAGGAGCAAGCTCGCTCGCGATGACAATGGACCAGATACTTCAATGTGGCTGACCTACCGCTATCGCGAGCAAGCTTGCTCCACACAAAAGCGCAACCACAAAGGGCCGTGACGCTCTCGCGCAATTGCTATACATTTTCCGGCCGCCCTCAGCATGGTGATACCGCTTCATGTCTCTTGCGCTCGAACGTCTAGTCGCTGGCACGCCGATCCCTTTCGCCGGTAACCGTGTCACGGTTGTCAGCCCCGAACTGGCAGAACGCTTCCAGCCCGGTGATCACCTGCTGGTGGAGCAGGTCAGCGGTGAACTGTTGCTGATTCCGGTGGTGGACCAGCGAGCAGCAGCGGTCGCGATCGAACGTGCTGAAGCGGCATTCACGGCAATGTCCGCCGTTTCTGATCAGGCGATCAGCGCATTTTTCGATTTGTTTGCCCAGCGCCTGGAAACCCCTGAGTGCTGGGCCTTGATCGAGGCCGCGAACCTGGCCGACATCGAGCGGGCCAAGGCGCGCGGTCGTTCGACCACACGCCTCTTGGCCGATGAGCGCATGCGTCGCGACATGATTGCCGGGCTGCGCGCCTGGCGCGATGCTTCGGCCATGCGCGGCAAAGTGGTCAGTTGCGTCGAGCACGACGGCTGGAAGGTCGAGCAAGTGGTTTCGCCGCTGGGCATCGTCGCGTTTGTCTTCGAAGGTCGACCGAACGTTTTCGCCGACGCCGCCGGCGTATTGCGCACCGGCAACACTGCCGTTTTGCGCATTGGCAGCGATGCGTTGGGCACTGCTCAGGCAATCGTCAGTCACGCACTGAATCCAGCGTTGGCCGACGCCGGTTTGCCCAATGGCGCGGTGTCGTTGGTGGAAAGCGTCAATCATGCCGCCGGTTGGGCGATGTTCGCCGACCGGCGCCTGTCGCTGGCCGTGGCCCGTGGTTCGGGCCGCGCAGTCAGTCAGTTGGGCAGCATCGCGCAGCAGGCAGGCACCGCTGTCAGCCTGCACGGCACCGGTGGCGCCTGGCTGGTCGCCCATGCAGATGCGGATGCCCAGCGCTTCGCCAGCGTGGTGCGCAACTCCCTGGACCGCAAAGTCTGCAACACCCTGAACGTGTGCCTGATTCACCGTGATCGTGCTGCAGAGCTGGTCCCGCTGTTTCTCGATGCCCTGCAACAGGCAGGCAAGGCGCGGGGGCAGGGCTGCAAGTTGCACATCGTCGAGGGCAGCGAGGCGTACTTGCCGAGCGACTGGCAAGCGGCAACGGTGCAGGTGTATCGCGCCGAAGGCTACCAGACCGAAGCATTGGCCGAACCGCTGCCCGAAGATCAACTGGGGCGCGAGTGGGAATGGGAAGAAACCCCGGAAGTCAGCCTGAAAATCGTCGATGACCTGGACAGCGCCATCGTCTTGTTCAACCGCTACAGCCCGCAATTCACGGTGTCGCTCATCAGCGAAAGTGCCGAGGCTCAGGACCGTTTCTACAACGCGGTCAACGCGCCTTTTGTCGGCAACGGCATCACCCGCTGGGTTGACGGTCAGTACGCGCTGAACAAACCGGAACTGGGTCTTTCGAACTGGGAAAGCGGACGACTGTTTGCCCGCAGCGCGATTCTCTCGGGCGATGGCGTGTTCACCATCCGTAGCCGCATGACCCAGGTCGACCTGGGCGTCAAACGCTGAAGCCTTCCTTCCAGCGACCGCCATCACGGCGGTCGCTGCGGTCTTGATCAAGCAGCCTCAAACGCTCTGCCATACACGGCGCAAGTCGTCGGGTGCTCGGCCAGGGCCACGAAGCCACCCCCGGGATGCGGACTGTATGACGGCACGATGTTGCCGGCGTTGCGGATCACGAACAGCTCACCGGGTTCTTGCTGGGTCAGCAGCTCCGGCACGACGCGGCTGTCGGAACAGGTGATGAACCGGGTGCCGGGGTGCTGCGTGGGGAGCTGGCTTGCCAGCGATGAGGTCCACGAGATTGATGCAAAATTCAAGGCCGCCTTCGCCAGCAAGCCGGCTCCTACAGGGACGGTGACGATCACAAAATCTTGCT
>NZ_JAUHUK010000024.1:0-82330 GCF_030417915.1 Pseudomonas sp. C32
GCTGAAAAACAAAAGCCCCGCCATGTGAATGGCGGGGCTTTTTGCATTCTGATCCTGAAGGTGAGTCTTCTGATCTGGCCTCATCGCTGGCAAGCCAGCTCCTACAGGGATCGTATGAACACCGCAAATCAACTGTAGGAGCTGGCTTGCCAGCGATGAAGGCTACCAACTCAATGCCGCTTGATAAACCCGGTCAGCGCCGCCAATGCTTCCGGCGATCGCAGCCGCTGGGTAAACAACGCGCCCTCCTCCTCGATCACTCTGCGCAGCAGTTCCCGATCCGGCGCTTTCATCAATTGCTTGCTGATGCGTACCGCTTCCGGTGGCAGCGATTCGAATCGCAAGGCCATCTCCCGCGCCCTGGCCAAGGCTTCTTCGCCACTGCCCAGCGCTTCGGACGCAATGCCCCACGCCGCAGCTTGTTCACCATTAAAGCCTTCTCCCAGCAACAACAGTTCCGCCGCTTTGGCCTGCCCAAGCAGCCGCGGCAGGATCAGGCTGGAACCGAACTCCGGGCATAAACCGAGATTGACGAACGGCATGCGCAAGCGTGCATCGCGGCTGACGTAAACCAGATCGCAGTGCAGCAACATCGTCGTACCAATGCCCACTGCCGCACCGGCCACGGCGGCGATCACCGGTTTGCGGCATTCGAGCAGGTTGAGCATGAAGTGGAACACCGGGCTGTCGAGGTTGCTCGGCGGTTGCTGAATAAAGTCAGCGATGTCGTTGCCGGCAGTGAAGCACTCGGCGGAACCGGTGATCAGCACCGCGTTGATGGCAGGATCGCTGTCGGCCTGTTTCAGCGCTTCGGCCAATTGGCTGTACATGGCGCGGGTCAGGGCGTTTTTCTTGTCGGGGCGATTCAGGCGCAGGGTCAGCAGGCCGCGTTCGCGTTCAACTTGGATGGCATCGGTCATGGCAGGTCTCGCGTCTGAGAAGTCAGCGCTCAACCACGGGGCAGGAAGACATCGGCCAGCAGTTGATTGCGCGGCAATCCCGCCAGGTAAAGGCGCCGGGCAAAGGCGTCGACGCTGTCGGGGCCTCCGCAGAGTAAGGCCAGGGTTTGCCGTGAAACAAGCCGCAGTTGCGCCAAAGCCGCTGGCAACTCGGCCGGCGTCCACAGCTCGACACTCAGGTTCGGGCGGCTGGCCGCCATGGCTTGCAGGGGTTTGGCCAGGTAATGCTCAGCAGCATCATGGGCCAGGTGAATAACGCGGATTGGCCCTTCGTGATTGTGGCGCAGGGCTTCGCGCAAAACACCGAACAACGGCCCCAACCCCGTGCCTGCCGCCATCAGCCACAGCGGCCGAGTGTGCCAGTCAGGGTCATAATGCAAGGCGCCACCGCGCAGCTCGCCGAGGCGGATCGGATCGCCGATTTTGAATTGGCGGGCCGCATCACTGAATTGCCCCGGAAGACGGCAATCGAGATGAAACTCCAGAAAACGTTCGTCTTGCGGCAAGCTCGCCAGCGAGTACGGGCGCGCAACATGACCGGCCCACAACACCAGATGCTGTCCAGCGCTGTAGCGCAACGGCCGTTGCGGGATCACACGCAAGCGCAGCACCGTGGCGCTCAACCAGTCGACGGCTGAAATCTCGGCCGGGCGACCATCAACCACCGGATCAAAGGCATGCACCTGCAAGTCTTCGCTCACCTGGCACTGGCACGCCAGGCGCCAGCCTTGCTCACGCTGCTGCGCACTCAAGGCATCAGGGCGACTGTCGCTCGGCAACCCTTGCACGCACTGCACCAGGCACGCATGGCAACTGCCGGCGCGACAGCTATAAGGTACCGCCACACCGTTCTGATTCAGCGCATCGAGCAGATTGCTGCCCGCCGCCACCGACCATTGGCGATCACCGACCCGTAGCTCAGGCATCGGCATTCTCCCACGCCGCCGCGCAACGATTGCGACCGTCACGCTTGGCGCGATAGAGCGCCTGATCGGCCCGTTGCAAGGCATCGTCGAGGTCATCGCCGAGTTCCAGCAGGGTCATGCCGGCCGACAGGCTGAGATTGCGCACATTCAGGCCCACCATCTCGACATCGGTGAAGGCGATACGCAGCCGTTCGCAACAAGCCGTCAACCGCTCGGCATCACAATCGGGCAGCAGCACCACGAACTCTTCACCGCCGTAGCGGGCCAGCACGTCGCCGTCGCGCAGGCAGGCCGTGGCCACGCTGGCAAAAGCCTGCAACACCTGATCGCCGGCCGCATGGCCGTGTACATCATTGATGCGTTTGAAGTGATCGAGATCGATCAGCGCCAGGCCATGCACGACACCGGCGTCCATGGCGTTCAACTCGCGGGACGCCAGGCGCAGGAAATGTCGACGATTGAACAGACCGGTCAGTTCGTCGGTGGCCACCAGATCCTCGAGCTGACGCATCATGCCGCGCAGGGTGTCCTGGTGCGCCTGCAAGGCAAATCGCCGTTGGCGCATCAGTTGTCGCGAGGCCTGAACATAGCGGGCGTACAGCACCAGCCACAACAGCACGATCAACAACACGCACACCTGCAACACCGCCATGGCCGGATCCTGCAACTGGAAGTGATACCCCTCCCAGAGCGTAATCGCGCAAAAGCTGAAGAACACCAGCAACGCACAACGCACAAACGCGCGCCGCGACAGATGGAACAGACCGAAGAGCAGGATCAGGACATAAAACACCAGGAACGCGCCCCGGGCTTCATCCAGATGGGCGATCAGCCAGGTTTGCCAGCCCAGCCCCAGCAACACTTGTGCTTCGGTGAGGCTCGGATCGCTGAAACGCTGGTTCCATCCGCAATAAAACATCGCGAACAGCGTGGCCTGGCTGATGACCACCAGCGAGCTGCCGACGGCCACAGCGAGCAGTGACTCCTCATAATGACCGGTGAAATACGCCAGCCACAGCAACAGCAATGCCAAGGCATAAGTGCCGGCCGCGAGGGCAAAACGTTTGAGTAACAGTCGCTGGATGGCGTTATGGGTCAATCGTTGACTCACCAAATAAATGGAGGCTGACGGAGCGTCCTACTCTACAGACCAAGTGTCACTTTAGTGTCGTAGCCGTTAAATGACCATTCATTTCAGGGGCGAAAAAATGGCGTCAAAAGCATGACTGACATCCAACCGTTGGAGCTGCCGAAGGCTGCGATCCTTTGACTTTACTTAGGCGCGCAAGATCGCAGCCTGCGCCAACGCCTGCGAGTCTGTGCGATATGCGACCAACGATTGACTGGCGGCGCGTGTGCCGGCCTTTGATGCGCGGTATACTGCCGCGCCTTTTTAGCGTCGCGCCAGCAGCCCCGGCGTGCCTTGAAAGGTGCTTGCAACCGACCGATGCACCCAAGCTGCAAGCACCTTATTGAATGTTCCCGTCTTTTAGAGGAGCGCGACTCATGACCGTGATCAAGCAAGACGACCTGATTCAGAGCGTTGCCGACGCCCTGCAGTTCATTTCCTATTACCACCCCGTGGATTTCATCCAGGCGATGCACGAGGCCTACCTGCGCGAAGAATCGCCAGCGGCCCGCGACTCGATGGCACAGATCCTGATCAACTCGCGCATGTGCGCCACCGGCCACCGTCCTATCTGCCAGGACACCGGCATCGTGACCGTGTTTGTCCGCGTGGGCATGGACGTGCGTTGGGATGGCGCCACCATGAGCCTGGACGACATGATCAACGAGGGCGTACGTCGCGCCTACAACCTGCCGGAAAACGTCCTGCGCGCTTCGATCCTCGCCGACCCGGCGGGCGCTCGCAAGAACACCAAGGACAACACTCCGGCCGTTATCCACTACTCCATCGTTCCGGGTAACACCGTGGAAGTGGACGTGGCAGCCAAGGGCGGCGGTTCCGAGAACAAGTCGAAAATGGCCATGCTCAACCCGTCCGACTCGATCGTCGACTGGGTTCTGAAGACCGTTCCGGAAATGGGCGCCGGCTGGTGCCCACCGGGCATGCTCGGCATCGGCATCGGCGGCACCGCCGAGAAAGCCGCTGTCATGGCTAAAGAAGTGTTGATGGAATCCATCGACATTCACGAGCTGAAGGCCCGCGGCCCACAGAACCGCATTGAAGAAATGCGTCTGGAGCTGTTCGAGAAGGTCAACCAGTTGGGCATCGGCGCCCAGGGCCTCGGTGGCCTGACCACCGTGCTCGACGTGAAGATCATGGACTACCCGACTCACGCGGCTTCGCTGCCGGTGTGCATGATCCCGAACTGCGCCGCCACCCGTCACACGCACTTCGTGCTCGACGGCTCCGGCCCGGTTGCCCAGGAAGCGCCACCGTTGGACGCCTACCCGGAAATCGTCTGGGAAGCAGGCCCGTCGGCCCGCCGTGTCAACCTCGACACCCTGACCCCGGAAGACGTGCAGAGCTGGAAGCCGGGCGAAACCGTCCTGCTCAACGGCAAGATGCTCACCGGTCGCGACGCCGCGCACAAGCGCATGGTCGAGATGCTGAACAAGGGCGAAACCCTGCCGGTCGACCTCAAGGGTCGCTTCATCTACTACGTCGGCCCGGTTGATCCGGTGCGCGAAGAAGTGGTTGGCCCGGCTGGCCCGACCACCGCAACGCGGATGGACAAGTTCACCCGTCAGATCCTCGAGCAGACTGGCTTGCTGGGCATGATCGGCAAATCCGAGCGCGGCCCTACCGCGATCGAAGCGATCAAGGACCACAAAGCCGTCTACCTGATGGCTGTCGGCGGTGCGGCTTACCTGGTGGCGCAAGCGATCAAGAAATCCCGCGTTGTCGCTTTCGCCGAACTGGGCATGGAAGCGATCTACGAGTTCGACGTCAAGGACATGCCTGTGACCGTTGCGGTCGACAGCAATGGCGAGTCGGTCCACATCACCGGTCCTGCCATCTGGCAGAAAAAGATCAGTGAAAGCCTGGCGGTAGAAGTGCAGTAAACGGCACTCAGGTCCGTTGAAAAAACCGGTTTGTCGGCAACGACAGACCGGTTTTTTTTCGCCTCGACAATGGCTCCCTCAGGAGAGAAGAACGCGATTCGCATGCTATGGTGCTCGCCCTTATTTTCGCCTGTTGCCGACCGCATGCTTCTGACTTCCCGCCCCTTGCGCCTGGCGCTCTACACCCTGCTGATCATCGCCGGCGCTGCCCTTGCCGCGACCCTGGCCATGCGTCAGACCGTGCGCCAGTCAATGGTCGAAGACGCATCCCGCGCCAATCAGCAATTGGCGCTGTATGCCAACTCCCTGCACACCCTGATCGAACGTTATCGCGCCCTGCCCGCCGTGTTGGCCCTGGACCCGGAACTGCGTTCGGCCCTCAAGGGAGCGGTGAGTGCCGAGCAGCAAGATGCGCTGAACCGCAAATTGGAGAAGATCAACGGCGCCGCCGAGTCCTCGACCCTGGAGCTGCTCGACCGCACCGGTCTGGCCGTGGCGGCGAGCAACTGGCGACTGCCCAGCAGTTACGTCGGCCACAATTACGGCTTCCGTCCTTATTTCAATCAGACCCGCACCCAGGGCACCGGGCGCTTTTACGCCGTGGGCGTGACCAGCGGGATTCCCGGCTATTTCCTGTCCAGCGCCGTCACGGATGACGAAGAGCGGTTCCTCGGCGCCATGGTGGTGAAACTCGAGTTTCCGGAGCTGGAGCGGGAGTGGAGCCAGGGCAACGACACGCTGTTGGTCAGCGACGCACGCGGGATCATCTTCATCGCCAATCAGCCAGGCTGGCGCTATCGCTTCCTGAAACCGTTGAGCGACAACGATCACGCCGAACTCAAGACCACCCGCCAATACGACAAACAAACCCTGACCCCGTTGGCGTTTGAGTCGCTGCGACGCTTCGACGACAACAGTGATCTGGCGCGGGTCGATGGCCCCGACGGCAAGGCGGACTACCTGTGGGAATCCCTGCCGCTAAGTACCGACGGCTGGACGCTGCACCTGCTGCGTCGCCCGCAGGTCGCCTTCGAAGACCGTCGCAACGCCGCCCTCGCCGCCGCCGGTCTGTGGCTGACGGTGGTGTTCCTGTTGCTGTTTCTCAACCAGCGCTGGCGCCTGGCCAAACTGCGCCAGCGCAGTCGCGAAGAACTCGAACAGCTGGTGGAAGAACGCACCCGCGACCTGCGCACAGCTCAGGAAGGCCTGGTGCAATCGGCCAAACTCGCGGCCCTCGGGCAGATGTCGGCGGCGCTGGCCCACGAAATCAATCAACCGCTGACCGCCCAGCGCATGCAGCTGGCGACCTTGCGCCTGCTGCTCGACCATGGCCGGGTTGATGACGCCTACAAGGCGCTCAAGCCTGTGGATGAAATGCTCACGCGCATGGCGGCCCTCACCGGCCACCTGAAAACTTTCGCCCGCAAAAGCCCCAGCGGATTGCGTGAACGCCTGGACCTGGCCAGCGTGGTGGATCAGTCTCTGCAATTGCTCGATACACGGTTGCGCGACGAACAGGTCAGTACCGTGTTGCACCTGACCCGCCCGGCGTGGGTGCGCGGCGATGCGATTCGTCTGGAACAAGTGCTGATCAACCTGCTGCGTAATGCGCTGGATGCGATGCAGGACAAACCCTGCAAACGCCTGGAAATCCGCCTCGAAGCTGACGAACAACTGTGGCGTCTGAGCGTCATCGACAACGGCGGCGGCATTACCGAAGAGAACCTGCCAAAGGTGTTCGATCCGTTCTTCACCACCAAACCGGTGGGCGATGGCCTGGGTATCGGGCTGGCGGTGTCCTTCGCTATCGTTCACGAATCGGGCGGCCGCCTGAGCGCGGACAACCACGATAACGGCGCGGTATTTACCATGACGCTGCCCATCGATCAGGAGGTTCAAGAACCATGCTGAACTCAGTGATGGTCGTCGACGACGAAAGCAGCATCCGCAGCGCCGTCGAACAGTGGTTGAGCCTGTCGGGTTTCGAGGTGCAACTGTTCAGCCGTGCCGATGAATGCCTGGCGCAGCTGCCGAAGCATTTTGCCGGGGTGATTCTCAGCGACGTGCGCATGCCCGGCATGACCGGCCTGGAACTGCTGGCCGAAGTGCAACGTCGTGACGCCGACTTGCCGGTGATCCTGCTGACCGGCCACGGCGATGTGCCGATGGCCGTCGAGGCCATGCGCGATGGCGCCTACGACTTTCTCGAAAAACCCTTCAGCCCCGAGACTCTGCTCGCCAGCCTGCGGCGCGCCCTCGACAAGCGTCGTCTGATTCTGGAAAACCGCGCACTGCACGAACAAGCCGACAACCGTGCCAAGCTCGACGCCACGCTGCTGGGCGTCTCCCGGGGCTTGCAGACCTTGCGGCGCCAGGTGCTCGACCTCGCGACATTACCGGTCAATGTGCTGATCCGCGGCGAGACCGGCAGCGGCAAGGAACTGGTCGCCCGTTGCCTGCACGACTTCGGGCCGCGGGCCGATAAACCCTTTGTTGCGCTCAACTGTGCGGCGATTCCGGAACAACTGTTCGAAGCCGAACTGTTCGGCCACGAAAGCGGCGCGTTCACCGGCGCGCAGGGCAAGCGCATCGGCAAACTCGAATACGCGGACGGCGGCACGCTGTTCCTCGATGAAATCGAAAGCATGCCGTTGGCCCAACAGGTGAAATTACTGCGGGTATTGCAGGAGCAGAAACTGGAGCGACTGGGTTCCAATCAAAGCATCCGCGTGGATTTGCGCATCATTGCCGCGACCAAACCGGACCTGCTCGACGAAGCGCGGGCCGGGCGTTTTCGCGAAGACCTGGCCTATCGACTGAACGTTGCCGAACTGCGTTTGCCGCCATTGCGCGAGCGCCGCGAAGACATTCCGTTGTTGTTCGAGTCGTTTGCCCAAAGCGCTGCTGAGCGCCTGGGTCGAACCTTTGCACCGTTGAGCGGGCCGCAGCTGAGCCATTTGTTGAGTCACGACTGGCCCGGCAACGTGCGCGAACTGGCGAACGTGGCCGAGCGTCAGGTATTGGGGCTGGGCGAGCCGGAACCGGCCGGCATTGAATCGGGTCAATCATTGGCAGCGCAGCAGGAAGCGTTCGAAGCGCAATGCCTGCGCGCGGCGCTGACCCGACACAAGGGCGACATCAAAGCGGTGCTTGAAGAACTGCAACTGCCGCGTCGGACCTTCAATGAAAAGATGCAGCGGCATGGGTTGAGCCGAGAGATGTTTTTGTAGCGTTTGGACGGGCCTCATCGCTGGCAAGCCAGCTCCTACAATGTGCGCACAGATCCACTGTAGGAGCTGGCTTGCCAGCGAAGAGGCCAGAGCAGGCACTGCAAATTCACGAACCCAATCAGCAGTTTTCCGCTCACCCCCAGCCAAACATAAGCGGATTTCCGCTCACCGAAACGACCTACCCCCTCTAAACCGGCCCTCTCCCCGTTGGCACAGCTCCTGCTATAGCCCTGACAGGCTGCGTTTAATCGCGCTCCACAAAAACAATTAAATGAAGGATCCTTCAATGGATAACTCCAACGCCCTGCCCCTTGGGTCGGCTGCCACGCCGGCTAAAGAAAGAACCACCGCCAGTCGCATCAAATCGATTTTCAGCGGTTCTGTCGGCAACATGGTCGAGTGGTACGACTGGTACGTCTATGCCGCCTTCTCTTTGTACTTCGCCAAGACCTTTTTCCCTAAAGGCGACACCACCGCACAACTGCTGAACACCGCCGCCATCTTCGCCGTGGGCTTCCTGATGCGCCCGATCGGTGGCTGGTTGATGGGCCTGTATGCCGACAAAGTCGGACGCAAGAAAGCGTTGATGGCCTCGGTGTACCTGATGTGCTTCGGCTCGCTGCTGATCGCCCTGAGCCCGAGCTACGAAGTCATCGGCATCGGCGCACCGATCCTGCTGGTGTTCGCGCGCTTGCTGCAAGGCCTGTCGGTCGGTGGCGAATACGGCACCTCGGCCACTTACCTCAGTGAGATGGCAACCAAGGAACGTCGCGGGTTCTACTCCAGCTTCCAGTACGTGACCCTGATTTCCGGTCAGCTCATCGCTTTGGCGGTACTGATTGTCCTGCAGAACTTCCTGACCACCGAGGAGCTGTACGCCTGGGGCTGGCGCATCCCGTTCGCCATTGGCGCGCTGTGTGCCGTGGTCGCGCTGTACCTGCGTCGTGGCATGGAAGAAACCGAGTCTTTCACCAAGAAAGAAAAGGCCAAGGAAAGCGCGATGCGCACCTTGATGCGCCACCCGAAGGAACTGATGACCGTGGTCGGCCTGACCATGGGCGGTACGCTGGCGTTCTACACCTACACCACGTACATGCAGAAATACCTGGTGAACACCGTCGGCATGAGCATCTCCGACTCCACCACCATTTCCGCCGCTACGCTGTTCCTGTTCATGTGCCTGCAACCGATCATCGGCGGGCTGTCGGACAAAATCGGTCGCCGGCCGATCCTGATTGCCTTCGGCATTCTGGGTACGCTGTTCACCGTGCCGATCCTCACCACCCTGCACACCATCACGACCTGGTGGGGCGCGTTCTTCCTGATCATGGCGGCGCTGATCATCGTCAGTGGCTACACCTCGATCAACGCCGTGGTGAAAGCCGAACTGTTCCCGACTGAAATCCGCGCCCTGGGCGTCGGCCTGCCGTACGCACTGACCGTATCGATCTTTGGCGGCACCGCTGAATACATCGCACTGTGGTTCAAGAGCATCGGCATGGAATCCGGTTACTACTGGTATGTCACCGCGTGCATCGCCGTGTCGTTGCTGGTGTACATCACCATGAAAGACACCCGCAAGCATTCGCGGATCGTCACGGACTAAATCAAGCGGCAAAGAAAAGGGGCAGACCTCACCGGGATCTGCCCCTTTTTCATTGAATCAACATCCCCCCTGTAGGAGCCGGCTTGCCGGCGATGGTGTATCAGATCAGTGGTTGTCGACTGACACTCCATCGCGAGCAAGCTCGCTCCTACAGAGGTAGAGTCGACTGGAAATCAGCTGTTCATCCTTGCACTATGAACGCCTCCCGAACAATGCCCCGGAATCCCTTCATGCCCGACGACATCCACTATTACGAACCCGCCAACGGCCACGGCCTGCCCCACGATCCGTTCAACGCCATCGTCGGCCCGCGGCCTATCGGCTGGATTTCTTCACAGGATGCCGAAGGTCGCTTGAACCTGGCGCCTTACAGTTTCTTCAACGCCTTCAACTACATTCCGCCGATCATCGGGTTCTCCAGCGTCGGGCGTAAAGACAGCCTGAACAACATCGAGCAGACCGGCGAGTTTGCCTGGAACCTGGCGACCCGGCCGTTGGCCGAGCAGATGAACCAAAGCTGCGCGATGGTCGGGCCGGAAGTGGATGAGTTCGAACTGTCCGGGCTGACCAAAGTGGCGTCGAACATCATCCAGGTGCCGCGCGTCGCCGAAAGCCCGGTGTCGTTCGAGTGCAAGGTCACGCAGATCATTCAGTTGCAGCGCGCGGAC
The DNA here is from genome assembly GCF_030417915.1 of Pseudomonas sp. C32. Taxonomy (NCBI): domain Bacteria; kingdom Pseudomonadati; phylum Pseudomonadota; class Gammaproteobacteria; order Pseudomonadales; family Pseudomonadaceae; genus Pseudomonas; species Pseudomonas sp. C32. The sequence goes on from NZ_JAUHUK010000024.1 coordinate 10,420, forward strand.
GGGAATGTGGTGCCGAGCTGGCTGATTCTCGGCGAAGTGGTCGCCGTGCATATCGCCAAGTGGCTGTTGAAGGATGGGGTGTACGACACCGCCGCGGCAGAGCCGATTCTGCGCGGCGGTGGGCCCGCGGATTATTTCCAGCTGGGACCTGAAGCCTTGTTCAAGATGCACCGCCCGGGGGCGGTGAAGTAATCACCAGAGCAGGTCAGCGTCTTCTTTGACGTCCTTGAGGCGGGTCAACTCTTTCGCGGCCGCGAGATCGGCGTCATGGGCGGTCTTGAAGGTCTGCTCTTCCAGAACCTTGTGAAAGCGCGGGGCACCGGAACCACCCAGCGCTTTGACGGCGATGGCGGCATGATAACCACCCTCGCCCGGTACTACGGCGGAAACGGCTTCGAAGTGTTCAAAGGCTTTACGTGCCATGTCGCGAATCCTGGCTGATTGAGATGCTGCATTAAACCCTCAACCGGCCAGTTTGTGTACCGCTGCCCCCGACTGACGCAGGGCCTGCGCCGCCGACACGTCCTTGAACGTATGAAAATCCAGGCTGTTGACCACCAGTTCCTGCACCAGCTCGGCAAAAACCTCCATCGCCGGGGTACTGAAGTACGCAGTCATGGCTTGTTGATTGCTCCAGAAACCGGACACCAACCACAACTGCGGGTCGCACTGCGAATGCTGCAAGGCAAAATTCAGGCAACCTGGCGCCGCGCGGGACGGCTCAATCAGGGCACTGAGGCGCACGCCGAGTTCCGCCGAACGCCCGGCGCACGCTCGAACGAAGGCCATATGACTGACTGGGATTTGCGTGGACATGGTTCAACCCTCCCGGGGAGTCGCGTGGCAGCCGGGGGACGGGCTGCGACAGGATCAAAGGTTAAGGGCCGCGATGGGTGAGTCGTTAGTCGATTCCTGCCGGTGCGTTGCACAATCCTGCGAGACTGCATGAGTCGCCTGTAACAACGAGCAAAACCCTGTCACGGTTCTGTCATACGCGTTTTGTGTAGGAGCTGCCGAAGGCTGCGATCTTTTGATGTTGAAAGTAAACATCAACAGATCGCAGCCTTCGGCAGCTCCTACGGGGTTATCGGAGTTGTCGGCGGGTTGGCCGTGTTTGGGGACGAAACCCTCCCCGTGCAGAATCAGGCAAGCATCGGGCAGGATGTGTCTACCGCTGCGGCTTGCACAAACTTATGCTTTGCCCATTCCCCATGCCTTGCCGAGGATGCCTTGCATGTCGTCACTCGATCACTCTGAAACCCCGCTGGACACCGACATGGAGCACCAGCGCGCGGAGCTGGCGGCGATCATTCGCCGCAACACCGCCGAAGATGGCAGCTACGCCACGGCCATCGGTTCGTTGTTCATGTCGCGCCACAGCCAGTCCCACGAGTTCGCCCCGGTGCTGGCGCAACCGGCGCTGTGCATCATGGCCCAGGGCCGCAAGGAAGTTCAGCTGGCCAATGAATACTTCAACTACGACCCGCTGAATTATCTGGTGGTCTCGGTTTCGATGCCGCTGAGTGGTCGGGTGGTGAATGTCTCGGCCGAAGAACCGATCCTCGCCCTGCGTCTGGACATCGATCCGGCGGAAATCACCGCGCTGATCGCCGACGCCGGGCCCATGGGCGTACCCACCCGTCCGACCGGGCGCGGGTTGTATGTCGAAAAACTCGACAGCGCGATGCTCGACGCTGTGCTGCGCCTGGCACGTTTGCTTGAGACCCCGAAAGATATCGCCATGCTCGCGCCGCTGATTCGCCGGGAGATTCTCTATCGGCTGTTGCGCAGTCAACAGGGCCATCGGCTGTACGAAATCGCCATCGCCAACAGCCAGAGCCATCGCATCAGCCAGGCGATCAAATGGCTCAACGGCAATTTTGAACAGCCGCTGCGCATTGATGATCTGGCGAAGGAAGTGAACCTGAGCGTGTCGACACTGCATCACCGTTTCAAGGCGATGACGGCGATGAGACCGTTGCAGTATCAGAAGCAGCTGCGCTTGCAGGAGGCGCGGCGGTTGATGCTGGCCGAGGGGCTTGAGGCTTCGGCGGCGGGGTATCGAGTCGGCTATGAAAGCCCTTCGCAGTTCAGCCGGGAGTACAGCCGATTGTTCGGGGCTCCGCCGTTAAGGGATTTGGCGCGGTTGCGGTTGTCGGTTTGATCAAGAGATTGTGGTGTTGCGGATGACGCTATCGCTGGCAAGCCAGCTCCTACAGTGATCTGCGGCGTTCACAGATCCTGTAGGAGCTGGCCTGCCAGCGATGGGGCCAGAAAAGCCCACAGTGATCTGTGGCGTTCACAGAACCTGTAGGAGCTGGCTTGCCAGCGATGGGGCCAGAAAGGCCCACAGTGATCTGCGGCGTTCACAGAACCTGTGGGAGCTGGCTTGCCAGCGATGGAGCCAGAAAGGCCCACAGTGATCTGTGGCGCTCACAGAACCTGTGGGAGCTGGCTTGCCAGCGATGGGCTGCGCAGCAGCCCCCCGAAAAATCAGGCGCCAAGCACTCGGCAAGCCTCCACCGGCAAGGTCACCGACACCGGATGCCCGATACTTAAACCAAAGCCCTGACACGGCGTGCTCAGCGCGGTAAACGACACCCCGGAACACTCCACCGTCGTCTCGATGGTCGCCCCGATATCCCGCACGAACGTCACCTTGCCCAACAACCGATTCCCCGCCGTCGCCTGTGGCGCCGACAGTTGCAGGTCTTCCGGGCGAATCAGCATCTTCACTTTTTCACCCACCACAATGCTGCTGCAGATCGGCACTTGCAGTGCATCGCCGCCCGGCAAGCTGACCTTCCCATTGCCCAGCACCGTGGCCGGAAAAATGTTGCCTGAGCCGATGAAGTCCGCAACGAATTCGTTCGCCGGATGGCGATAGATTTCGATCGGCGTGCCCACCTGCTGCACTTTGTGCTCCCCCAACACCACAACGATATCGGCCATGGTCATGGCTTCGCGCTGGTCGTGGGTCACCATGATGGTGGTGATGTTGAGGCGTTGTTGCAGCTGACGGATTTCCACCTGCATCGACTCGCGCAGCTTGGCGTCCAGCGCCGACAGCGGTTCGTCGAGCAGGAGGATTTTCGGGCGCGAGGCAATCGCCCGGGCAATCGCCACGCGCTGGCGCTGGCCGCCAGACAGCTTGGCCACCGGACGATTGATCATCGGTTGCAGCTGGATCAGCTCCAGCAACTCCACCACCCGCGCCTGCTGGTCAGCCTTGCTGACCCCGCGCAGTTTCAGCGGGTAGGCGATGTTCTCGCCCACGGTCATGTGCGGGAACAGCGCCAGGGACTGGAACACCATGCCGAAGTTGCGCAGATGCGCCGGGGTGTTGCCGATATCTTCACCGTCCAGGCGGATCTCGCCGCCGGTCAGGGTTTCGAGCCCCGCGATCATCCGTAGCAAAGTGGTTTTACCGCAGCCCGACGGGCCGAGGAAACACACCAGTTTGCCTTCGGGCAAATGCAGGTTTACATCTTTTACCGCGCAGGCCGAGCCGTAATGTTTCTCGACGTTTTCCAGAATCAGACCAGACATAAATCACCTCAAGAAATCAGAACGAAACGCCACCTTCACCCACCAGTTTTTCGAGCGCCCAGATCAGGACGAAGTCGATCAACACGATCAGCACGGCAAACGAAAATACGGTTGGGTCGAGCGAAGACACGGTGCGGCTGTACATCCAGATCGGCACGGTCATCACGTCGATGGTGTAGAGGAAATAGGTCACGGTGAATTCGTTGAACGAGACGATGAACGCCAGCAGCATGCCCGCCAGAATCCCCGACTTCATCAACGGCACCACCACATCGACAATCGCCCGCAGCGGTGAAGCACCGAGCATTTGCGCGGCCTCTTCGACTTCGCTGCCGATGGAGAGCATCGCCGCCGTGCAGTTCTTCACCACGAACGGCAAGGCGAGGATCACGTGGGCAATCACCAGGCGCGAGGTGGTCATGTGGAACGGCAGGCTGTCGAACACCAGCAGCAACGCCAGGCCCAACACCACCATCGGGAACACCAGCGGCAACGACATCAGTTGCAGCGCCACGGCCTTGCCACGGAACTCGCAACGGGTCAGCGCGTAGGCGGCCGGCACCGCGATGATCGTGGCGAAGATCATGGTCAGGCACGACACCATCAGGCTGGTGGTCATGGCCTGGCCGAGGCTCAACACGTCGCTGGAATCCGGTGAGACGAAGGTATTCCAGGCGGCTTTGTACCATTGCAGGCTGTAGCTGCTCGGCGGGAAGTCGAGGTTCGACGCGCCGCTGAACGACATGACGATCATGGTCAAAATCGGCAGCACCGCCAGCAGCAGGATGAAGCCGGAAAGGATGCCGGCAAACTTGCCGGTATCACCCGGCAACAGCGAGTGGCGCTTCTTGGTCAGGGTACTCATTGCGAAGCCTCCAGCATGCGCCGACGACGGCCGGTGATGTATTCGGACAGGGTCATGATCGCGAGCGTGGTGACGATCAGCACCACACCGGCGGCGGATGCGGCGGGCCAGTTCATCAGCGGGGCGATCTGGTCATGCACCATCACCGCCAGCATCGGCACACGCCGGCCACCGAGCAGCAAGGGCACCACGAAACTGCTGGCGTTGTAGGCGAACACCAGCGTCGCGCCAGTGATGATCCCCGGCATGCTCATCGGCAGCACCACCTGGCGAAACACCTGCAAGCGACTGGCACCGAGGGTGGCGGCAGCTTCTTCGTAACTGCGAGCGACGCCGCGCATGGCGCTAGCAATCGGCAACACGGCCAACGGGAAAGCGGTCTGCACCAGGCCCATCAATACGCCGTTCTGGTTGTACAGCAGCATGATCGGACGCTTGATCAGACCCAGGCCCATCAGTGCCTGGTTGAGCATGCCGCCCGGCCCGAGAATCACCAGCCAGCCGTAGCTTTGCAGCAGCAGGTTGACCAGCAACGGCAGTAACACCGCCGCCAGGAAGATCCGCCGTACGAACGGCGACGTCAGACGCGACATGGTGTAGGCCACCGGGATCGCCAGAATCACGGCGATCACCGCGCTGATCAGCGCCAGGCGCAGGGTCAGCATCAGGGATTTGAGGTAATAGGGTTCCAGCAACTGGGCGTAACTGGCCAGGCTGAACCCGGACCATTCTGCGCCCTTGGTGCCCACGCTCATGCGCAGGACCAGCAGGCTGGCGGCGATCAGCACGCCGAGAAACAGCATCGACGGCGTGAGGAAAAGCCAGGCGCGCGCGGTCGGTGAAACACCCCGACGCGGGCGCGACTCAGCGACGCTGACCGAATGAGTCAAAGGTTGGTGTTCCATAGCAAAGGTCTCGTCAATGGAAGATCAGGCGCATGGCGAGTGCTGCGCACTCGATCGCTGGCAAGCCAGCTCCTACAGGTCAGGCGCTGTTCTTGTAGGAGCGGGCTTGCTGGCGATGAGGCTCGAAGAGCCTCCCTGTCATTCAGATCAGGAAGAAAAGATTTCCGTGTAACGACGAATCCATTGGTCATGCACGCTGGCCAGGAAGGCGTTGTCGTGCATGATCGCCTTCTCGGCAATCTGCTCCGGCGTAAGGATGTACGGGCTCTTGCGTGCTTCGGCGGAGATGATCGCCTTGGCGTTGACCGGGCCGTTGTAGATGTCTTCCGCCATCTTGCCCTGCACCACCGGGTCCAGAGAGTGGTTGATGAAGGCGTAGGCCATATCGGTATCGCCCGGACGATTCTTCGGCATCACCGACAGCATCAGGTCGGTGTAGAAACCTTCCTTCATGCCAAAGGTGGCACCCAGGCCGTAGGCCGGGTCGCGGATCTGTTTCGGGAAGAACGCCGGCGCGTACAGGCCGCCCATGTCCAGGGAACCGGTGCGGAACAGTTCGGCGATCTGGTTCGGGTTTTCGCCCAGGGTCACCACGCGGTCTTTCAGCTCGGCGAGTTTCTTGAAGCCCGGCTCGATGTTGTGCTCGTCACCACCGGCCAGTTTGGCGGCGATGATGATCAGGTCCATGGCCTCGGTCCAGTTCGGCGGCGGCAGGAAGATGTTCGGCGCCGCGTCGGCGTCCCACAGGGAGGCGTAACTGGTCGGGGCTTCTTTCTGGGTGCGGGTGCTGTAGACCAGGCTGTTGCACCACAGCAGGTAACCAATGCCGTGACCGTTGGCGCCGGTGCGGTATTTCTCCGGCACATCGACGAGGTTGGGAATGCGGTTGAGGTCGGGTTTTTCCAGCAGGTTGGCGGCGGCCAGACCTTCGGCGCCGACGCCCGCCAGGGTGATGATGTCGTACTGCGGACGATCACCGCCGGCCTTGAGTTTGGCGACCATTTCCGAGGTACTGCCGGTGCGATCGGCGATGACCTTGCAGCCGTACTTGTCTTCGAAGGTCGCGGCGATGTTGCGCAGTGCGGCCAGGCCGGTGTCATCGGACCAGGTCAGCAATCGCAAGGTCTTGCCGGCAAAGCGTGTATCGCTGGCATTGGCCTTGATGAACGGCATGCTCATGGCGGCCGCTGCAACCGAGGCTACGCCCACGGTCTTGATGAATTGACGTCTGTTCAGATCATGCTCGCCCATTTACGGACTCCCTTTGTTTTTGTAGGTATAAGGCAGGTCGAAACTGTTGCATCCGCGCGACTGGATCAGCCTTGGCCCCTCTGTTTTCGGGGGTTTGGTAGAACCAGTGAGTTCATCCTGAGGTCGTGTAAAACACCTGACTATCGATAAAAACTCATTGAAGCCATGACGTCGGCGCATGCCTCATGTAGGAGCGAGCTTGCTCGCGATGGGTGCAAAGGCGCCACGTACATTCAGGCACCCCACGTCATCGTTGACGTCCATCGCGATCAGGCTCGCTCCTACAGGAAAGAGCCTTCAGATGGCCCGAATCACATGTTTGATTTCCTGGAAAGCCTGCAAGCCCCACGGCCCCAATTCGCGGCCGATACTGCTCTGCTTGTAGCCGCCCCAAGCGGTCTGCGGAAAGATCACCTGCGGCGCATTGATCCACACCAGCCCCGCCTGCAAGGCGTTGGCGACGCGGTCAGCAGTCTGTGCATTGCGCGATACGACACTGGCGACCAGACCGAACTGGCTGTCGTTGGCCAGGGCAATCGCCTCGGCTTCGGAGGCGAAACGGCGTACGCAAATCACCGGACCAAAAATCTCTTCACACCACAGCGCACTATCGAGGGGCACTTCGGTGAACACCGTCGGCTGCAAAAAATATCCGCGCGGCAGATCTGCCGGACGATTACCGCCGCAAATCAACTTGGCGCCAGCGCTCAAACCACGATCGATGTGGCCGAGCACACGCTGGTACTGCGCCTGATTGACCAGTGCGCCCATTTCCACGTCCGGGTCGAACGGGTCGGCCACGCGGATCGCTTCGGCACGGGTCTTCACTCGGTTCAGGAATTCATCGGCCAGTTCTTCAGCGACCAGCACGCGGCTGGTGGCGGAACACATCTGCCCGGCGTTGAAGAAACCACCACCGCAGGCCACTTCCACCGCCAGGTCGAGATCGGCATCGGCGAGCACCAGCAGCGAAGATTTGCCGCCCAGTTCCAGGCTCACGCCTTTGACGGTTTCTGCCGCCCGTTGCATGACCTGCACGCCGACCGCGTTGCTGCCGGTGAAGGAGATTTTCGCGATGCGCGAGTCAGCCGACAACGGAGCGCCAACGGCCAGGCCGGTGCCGCACACCAGGTTGAACACGCCCGCTGGCAACCCGGCATCCGCAATGATCGCGGCCAGTTCCAGCTCCGGCAGCGGCGTGACTTCCGAAGGCTTGAGTACCACGCAGCAACCGGCGGCCAAGGCTGGCGCGAGTTTCCACGCCGTGGTGACCATCGGGAAATTCCACGGCACGATCAGGCCCACCACACCGCAGGGTTCGCGACGCAAACGCGCGCTGAAGTCGTCGGTCGGCAATTCGACATTGCTGTCTTGTTTGGCGTCCAGTCCCTCGGCCAGACCGGCGTAATACTCGAACGTGGCGATCACGTCATCGACATCAATCGCGGCTTCGAACTGTGGCTTGCCGTTGTTGCTCGACTGCAAGTGCATCAGCTTTTCGCGATGGGCCTGCACGCCATTGGCGATCTTGCGCAGGATCGCGCCGCGCTCGGCGCCGGTGGTTTTCGACCAGTCGGTAAAAGCCAGGGTGGCCGCGCTCACGGCTTGATCAACAGCGCGTTCATCGCCGCCATTGACGGTGGTCAACAGCGCTTCGGTCGCCGGGTTGATCACGCGCAAGTGTTCGTTGCCCGCCGACCATTGACCGTTGATGTACAGGCCATCCAGGTTGGTTGGAAAAGTCATTTCGACACCGCCTGCATCCATTCGGTCTGATCGACTTCAATCAGGGTCGGGCCCTGACGATCACTCGCCGTACGCAGCGCACCGCGCAGTTGTTCGACGCCACTGACCGCTTCGGCGGCGCAACCCAGGGCCTTGGCCACACCGATGAAATCCGGGGTGTAGATGTCGACGCCCACCGGTTCGATGGCGCGGTTGACCATGTATTTCTTGATCTCTTCGTAACCCTGGTTGTTCCACAACAGCACGATCACCGGGGTGCGCGCTTCAACGGCGCTGGCCAGTTCCGGCAGGGTGAATTGCAGGCCGCCGTCGCCGATCAGGCACACCACTGGCGGACGAGTGCCGCTTTCAACGCTGCCACCGAGCCAGGCGCCAATCGCTGCCGGCAAGGCGTAACCGAGGGTGCCGTAACCGGTGGACGAGTTGAACCAGCGACGCGGACGCTCAGGGTTGAAGGTCAGGTTGCCGGTGTACACCGGTTGGGTTGAATCGCCGACGAACACGGCGTCCGGCAGTTCGTGCAACACGGTTTCGAGGAAACGGGTCTGGGCCAGGGTCGGCCCATCCCAGGTCGCGGCCAGGTCTTCACGCAGGCGTGCGGCGCGAACCTGACCCCAATCATTGCGACGCTCGGCCAAGGATTTGTGCGACAGCGCACTGAGCAAGGCTTGGGCAGCGTTGCGCGAGTCGGACACCAGCGCCACGTGCGGCGGGTAGTTGCGCACGGTCTGGTCCGGGTCGATGTCGATGCGCAGCAGCTTGCCAGGAATCTCGAAACCACCGGCGAAGGTCACGTCGTAGTCGGTCTCGGCCAGTTCGGTGCCGATGGCCAGAACCACGTCGGCCTCGGCGACCAATGCGCGAGTGGCGACCAGGCTCTGGGTCGAACCGATCAGCAACGGGTGAGCGGATTCGAGCATGCCTTTGGCATTGATGGTCAACGCGACCGGCGCGTCGAGCAACTCGGCCAGTTCGGTCAGCTCGGCAGCGGCATCAATGGCACCGCCACCGGCGAGAATCAGCGGACGCTTGGCGCCGGCCAACAATTCCGTCATGCGCGAAACGGCGGACGGCGAAGCACCGGCGCGGTCGATGTTGACCGGCAGGCTGTTGAGCAGTTCGTCGGCGTCTTCAACCAAGACGTCCAACGGAATTTCGATGTGCACCGGACGCGGACGACCGGCCTGGAACAGCGCAAAGGCACGGGCCAATACGCCCGGCAATTCCGACGCCGACATCAGGGTGTGGGAGAACGCCGCGACACCGGCACACAGCGCGCCCTGGTTCGGCAGCTCGTGCAGTTTGCCGCGACCGCCACCCAACTGGCTGCGCGATTGCACGCTGGAGATCACCAGCATCGGAATCGAGTCGGCATAAGCCTGACCCATCGCGGTGGTGATGTTGGTCATGCCAGGGCCGGTGATGATGAAGCACACACCCGGTTTGCCGCTGGTGCGGGCATAGCCGTCGGCCATGAAGCCGGCGCCCTGTTCATGGCGCGGCGTGACGTGGTTGATGCTCGAACGGGCCAGCCCGCGATACAGCTCCACGGTGTGCACCCCGGGAATGCCGAACACCTGCTCGACCCCGTAGCCTTCGAGTAACTTGACCAATACTTCGCCGCACGTCGCCATGTGAATTGCCCTTCTTGTTCGATTTGAGACGCCGGGCCTGCGCAGTGTTTATGATGGATTCGCAGGTCCAGGGATGGCCTCATTGGAACGGGCGACACATAGCCGCAACAATGGATAAAAAGTCATACTAGCCATGTCCTCACGTCATACCTTGGATCCCAATGAAACGACTGCCTCCCCTGCCGGCGCTGCACACTTTTCTGATTACCGCGCAGTGCTGCAACTTCACCCGGGCCGCCGAGCAACTGCACATCACCCAAGGCGCAGTGAGCCGACAGATCGCCGGGCTGGAAGATCATCTGGGTTATGAGCTGTTCATCCGCCAGGCCCGGGGTCTGGGTCTCACGGCCGAGGGACGGGAATGGCTGCCACGGGTGCAACAGATTTTCGGCTTGATCGACGAGGCCGTTGAACAGATCGGTGAGAAGCGCGAAACCTTGCAACTCAAGGCGCCGACCTGCGTCATGCGCTGGTTGCTGCCACGCCTGCTGCAATGGCAAAAGGAACGCCCGGACGTGCCGGTGGAACTGACCACCACGGTCAAGCACGGCGTGGATTTTCATCGCGAACAATTCGATGCGGCAGTGATGTACGGACCGCCGCCGGACAGTGCGTTGATGGCGCAAAAACTGTTCGATGAGCAACTGACACCGGTGTGTTCCAGACCCATGCTCGAAGGGCCGATGACGCTGCAAACACCGGCCGATCTGCAACAACATTTGCTGCTGCACCCGACCCGGGATGAGCGGGACTGGAAGGCGTGGTTGAAAGCGGCGGATGTGCACTTGACCAATGTCGGCAAGGGCCAGCATTTCGAAACACTGGACCTGGCGATGTCGATGGCGTCCCAGGGAACGGGGGTGGCGATTGGCGACTGGTCGCTGATCGGCGATGACCTGAACGCCGGGCGGCTGGTCATGCCCTTTGAATTGAAGGTAAAAACCGGGCTGGCGTATTACCTGGTATTCCCCGAAAAACCCACGCCTTCGCCGAAGTTGCGTGAGTTGATGGGGTGGTTGGTGGAGCAGGCTCAGTCACGCTGAGCCGCCCTTGTAGGAGCCGGCTTGCTGGCGAATATGGCGAGGGGGCTTGTCGGATCGCCGCACCGTCCCGCGCGGCTGAGCAGCAGTCGTAAGACCTGAAAACGCGGTGTACTTGACACATTGCAGGGGAGCGCTTCGCACTCCAGCGGGAGCAAGCTCCCTCGCCACAAAAAGCACCATCAACGCCTCACCGCATCAGCTCACTCACCCCACTTCATCTCGCCCTTGGCGACTTTGGCGCTCAGTTCCAGGGAGCTGTCTTCGCCCAGGGTCGGGAAGCGCTTTTTCATGGCGGCGATCAGTGCGGCAGCGTCCTTGGCCTTGGCGGTTTCTTCGTCGAAAGCCTTGATGTAATCAGCGGTGAACTGCACGGCGGCCAGCGAACGGGCGCTCTCGCCGAGGTAGTGGCCCGGCACAATGGTTTTCGGTTTCAGGGTTTCAATGGCATGCAGCGTAGCCAACCAATCAGTATGGGACTGCGCAGTTTGGGTATCGGCCATCCACACGTGGATGTTTTCTGCCACGACCACGCCACCGACCACTGCCTTGATCGATGGAATCCACACAAAGCTGCGATCTGGCTGTTTGCCTTTCAGGCCCACCACCTGCAACTTCTGCCCTTCGAGGATCAGGCTGTCGCCCTTGAGTACGTCCGGCACGATGGTTTTGGCCGGTACGTCCGCGCCCATCTTCGGCCCCCAGAAGGCCAGTTTGCCGTCGACGGTTTTCTTGATGTGGTCCACGGTGGGCTGCGATGCAAGCACCTTGGCCTTGGGGAATGCAGCGGTCAGGGTGTCGAGGCCGAAGTAGTAATCCGGGTCGCCGTGGCTGATGTAGATGGTGGTCAGTTGCTTGCCGCTGGCGCGGATCTTTTCGACCACGTGTTCGGCCTGGGATTTGCCGAACTGCGCGTCTACCAGGATCGCGTCTTTTTCGCCGCTGACGAGTACGGACGTCACCGGGAAAATCGCTTTTTCTCCAGGGTTGTAGACATCCAGCGTCAGCGTCGATGCACTGGCGTGGGCGGCAAAGCCGAGAGCGGCGCTGGCCAGTAAAATACGCTTAAACGTGGTGAAAACGATCATCTGTTGCTCCTTGGTTGAAATACGCCTTTGTAGGAGCCGGCTTGCTGGCGATGGTCTTTAACGAAAACCCATGCTGACCTGGAAAGCGCGGCGCCTGGGACAGCATCGCCAGCAAGCCGGCTCCTACAGAAGATGGAGGGAGCTTAGTTGCCTGACTCAGTACAAAAAATGCGATCCTTGGACATAGTTTGTTTCTGAAATCGGGCAAATCATGGATCGTCTACAAGCAATGCGTGTGTTCGTCACGGTGGTCGACCTCGGCAGTCAGTCGGCTGCCGCCGATCATCTGGAGCTGTCGAGGCCAGTGGTTTCGCGGTATCTGGCAGAACTGGAAGACTGGGTCGGCGCACGCCTGATGCACCGCACCACGCGCAAGCTGAGCCTGACCGCCGCCGGTAGCGAAATGCTGCCGCGTTGTCGGCAGATGCTCGACTTGTCCACCGACATGCAGGCCGCCGTCAGCGTCCCGGACGATGCCCCACGTGGATTGTTGCGGATCAGCGTCAGCACTTCGTTCGGCCAGGCACAACTGGCCGATGCCATGGCCGCTTACGTCAAGCGTTACCCCGGCGTCAGCATCGACATGCAGATGCTCGACCGCACGGTGAACCTGGTGGATGAGCGCATCGACCTGGCGATCCGCACCAGCAATGACCTGGACCCGAACCTGATCGCCCGCCGCCTGACAGTCTGTCGCTCAGTGATCTGCGCTTCTCCGGCTTATCTGCGCGAGCACCCGGCACCGCAGCGGGTAGAAGACCTGAGCCAGCACAACTGCCTCACCCATTCCTATTTCGGCAAAAGCCTGTGGCATTTCGAGCAGGACGGCGAGCAGGTTTCGGTACCGGTGCACGGCAACATCAGCGCCAATGAAGCCAGCACGTTGCTGCGCGCTGCGATGGCCGGTGCCGGGGTGGCGATGTTGCCGACGTATCAGGCGGGGGTGCACATCCACAGCGGTGAACTGGTGCGACTGTTATCCACAGCCGAACCTCGAGAGATGAGCGTGTACGCCGTGTATGCCTCACGCAAACACATGCCGACGGCGCTGCGCAGTCTGCTGGATTTTCTGGTGATCAGATTTCCGGAAGAACCGCAATGGGACGCGTATTTGTAAACACCGACCTTGTAGGAGCTGGCTTGCCAGCGATAGCGGCGTATCAAACAACATCAACGGTGACTGACACGCCCTCTTCGCTGGCAAGCCAGCTCCCACAAGGGGCATCAGCGCTCTGAATGCCGCGCCATGGCTGGTAACTCACCCGCGTTGACCTATGCTCAAAGTAATACCGAAAGGTATTCGTTCAGAGGTTAATGCCGTGAACATCAGAACAAGAAGATACCTCGCGATTTTCGTCACCTGCGCCGTCACCCTCGGGCTGTATGGCGCTGCTGCCTGGCGTGTCGAGCAGTTGCGTAATCTGCCCCGTGAGGCCGCGAGCTGCAATTACGAGCACTGCATTCCTCACAACGCGACCCTCAACGCCCTCCGATAACGAAGGGGATCAGGTCTCGTTGCCCTGATCGGCCTTCAAGCGGTCGCGGAACGCCTTTGGCGAGATCCCCACTCGACGTCGGAACAGGCGTGTGAAGTTGGTCGGATCAGAAAACCCCAACACATCGGACATTTCGTAAATGGTCATGCTGGTGTAGGTCAGCAAACGCTTGGCCTCCAGCAATTGCCGCTCGTGCATGATCTGCAATGCCGGTTGCCCCGCCAGTTCACGGCACGTGCCATTGAGGTGGGAGACGGAAATCCCCAGCCGATGCGCCAGGTCCTCGACCTTGACGTGCTGGCGATAAGTCTCTTCCACCAGCTGAATAAACCCGTTGAGGTATTCCCGTGCCCGCTGCGGTCGCGCCATGGCAGTGCGTCGCTGGATCACCTGACGGCTGACCCACACCATGATCACGCTGACCAGCGAATGCATGAGCATTTCCCGCGCCGGTTGGTGGCTGGTGTATTCGTTCTGCAACGCACTGAACAGGCTATTAAGGTACTCGGCATCTTTGCCGGCCGGGTAACTTTCAGACTGGGCCAGGGCATTCACCGAATGCCCCAGTTGCACCTGCAAATGGGCGATCAGTGGCGCCGCCAACGTGACCACGAAACCTTCCACATCCTCGGAAAAACGAAAGCCGTGCACCGAAAGCGGCGGCAGGATCTGGATCGCCGGTTCGCTCAGTTGCGTGCGTTGGCCTTCGATTTCAAGTTCTGCCTGGCCTTTGAAGACGAAAAGCAGCTGACACAGATCGGCATGGCGATGGGGTTTGATTTCCCAATGATGTTCGCGGCTGCGTTTGGAAATGGTTTCACAGTGCAGCAAGTCCGGGGTGGGCCAATCCAGGCTTTCACCGTAGAGCTTGAACACCGGAATCGAAGGCAGGTCAGGCTTGTTCATCACTTCAATCCAGGCCTCGGGGTTGATCTGGGGCGATAATCGCACCGATTGGCAGAATGTACAGCTATCGGCTCAGTTTTCACCTTCAATTGACAGACTCGCAAGTGAAAAATGCAAACACTCGATCCATAAAAATAATTCACCGGCCTTGGTCGCGTGGAGCTTGCGAGTCATAAGAACAATGAAAACACTGAAAACCCAAGTTGCCATTATCGGTGCTGGCCCCTCCGGCTTGCTTCTCGGCCAATTGCTCCACAACGCCGGCATCGACACCATCGTTCTCGAACGTCAAACCCCCGATTACGTGCTCGGCCGAATCCGCGCCGGTGTGCTCGAACAAGGCATGGTAGAGCTGCTGCGCCAGGCGGGTGTAAGTCAGCGCATGGACGCCGAAGGCCTGGTCCACGGCGGTTTTGAACTGGCCCTCGACGGGCGCCAGGTGCACATTGATCTGCAAGCGTTGACCGGCGGCAAGACCGTGATGATCTACGGCCAGACCGAGGTCACCCGCGACCTGATGGATGCTCGTCGGGAGGTGGGCGCGCAGACGATTTACCAGGCCAGCAACGTCGTTCCCCACGGCATGAAAACCGATGAGGCGTTTGTCACTTTTGAGAAGGATGGCGAAACCTATCGGGTCGATTGCGACTACATCGCCGGTTGCGACGGCTTCCACGGCGTGGCTCGGCAATCGATTCCCGCCGAATGCCTGAAGGTGTTCGAACGCGTCTACCCGTTTGGCTGGCTGGGGATTCTGGCCGACACGCCGCCGGTCCACGAAGAATTGGTCTACGCCCGCCACGAGCGCGGTTTTGCCCTGTGCAGCATGCGCTCGTCGACGCGCACCCGTTACTACGTGCAAGTGCCCGCAGACGAAAATGTCGAGGATTGGTCCGATCAACGCTTCTGGGACGAACTCAAAAGCCGCCTGCCGGTCGAGCTTGCGCAAAAACTGGTGACCGGCCCGTCCATCGAAAAAAGCATCGCGCCGCTGCGCAGTTTCGTCGTCGAACCCATGCAGTACGGGCGGATGTTCCTGGTCGGTGACGCCGCGCACATTGTCCCGCCCACCGGGGCCAAGGGTCTGAACCTGGCGGCCAGCGACGTCAGCACGCTGTTCAACATCCTGGTCAAGGTTTACCGCGAAGATCGCCTCGATTTGCTGGAGAAGTACTCGGAAATCTGCCTGCGTCGCGTGTGGAAGGCCGAACGGTTTTCCTGGTGGATGACGTCGATGCTGCACCGTTTCGACGACCACGATGCGTTCAGCCAACGCATTGCCGAATCGGAGCTGGAATACTTTGTCGGTTCTGAAGCGGGTCGCAAAACCATTGCAGAAAATTACGTCGGCCTTCCGTACGAGGCTATCGAATAGCCTGCTATCGACTTACACTGGCGAGCATCCCCGCTCGCCTTGCGGCTTGCGGGTCAATCTCTGCCCGCAGGTTTTCCCGTGACCAATCTCCACCAGCCTGAAACGCCCAAACCGGCCATCCGCAGCGTGCTGATCGCGCTGATGCTGGCGATCTTTCTGGGCGCCCTGGACCAGACCATCGTCGCCGTGTCGATGCCGGCCATTTCTGCGCAATTCAAAGACGTCAGCCTGTTGGCCTGGGTGATTTCCGGCTACATGGTAGCGATGACGGTGGCCGTGCCGATCTACGGCAAATTGGGTGACCTGTACGGCCGGCGCAAGTTGATGCTGTTCGGCATGGGCCTGTTCACCCTGGCGTCGGTGTTCTGCGGCATGGCCCAGAGCATGGAGCAATTGGTGCTGGCGCGGATTCTTCAGGGTATCGGCGCTGGCGGGATGATTTCCGTGAGTCAGGCAATCATCGGCGACATCGTGCCGCCCCGGGAACGTGGCCGCTATCAGGGCTACTTCAGTAGCATGTATGCGGTGGCGAGTGTGGCCGGCCCGGTGCTCGGCGGCTACATGACCGAGTACCTGTCGTGGCGCTGGGTGTTCCTGATCAACCTGCCGCTGGGCCTCGGCGCGTGGTGGGTGGCCAGTCGCACACTGGTCGGCCTGCCGGTCCCGCAACGCAAACCGATCATCGATTACCTCGGCACCCTGCTGATGATCATCGGCCTGACCGCGTTGCTACTCGGCATCACTCAAGTCGGCCAGGGCCATTCGTGGCGCAGCGCCGAAGTGCTGGCGCTGCTGACGAGTGCAGTGCTGGTACTGGGGCTGTTCGTGGTCCACGAACGTCGGACGCGAGAGCCATTGTTGCCCATGCATCTGTTCGCCAACCGCAATGCGATCCTGTGCTGGTGCACGATTTTCTTCACCAGTTTCCAGGCGATTTCGTTGATAGTGTTGATGCCGTTGCGCTTTCAGAGCGTGACCGGTGCCGGTGCCGACAGCGCAGCCCTGCACTTGCTGCCGCTGGCCATGGGCTTGCCGATCGGTGCCTATTTCGCCGGGCGCCGCACGTCTGTGACGGGGCGCTACAAACCCATGATCCTCACCGGCGCTGTGCTGATGCCGATCTCGATTCTGGGCATGGCTTTCAGTCCGCCCCAGGCGTTTGTGCTGAGCAGCCTGTTCATGTTGCTCTGCGGGATTGCCTCGGGCATGCAGTTCCCGACTTCATTGGTGGGCACACAGAATTCGGTGGAACAGCGTGATATCGGTGTGGCCACCAGCACCACCAACCTGTTCCGTTCGCTGGGCGGCGCGGTGGGTGTGGCGTTGATGTCGGCGCTGTTGCTGGCGTTGTTGCAGGATTCGAGCTTCGCCCATCTCGCTGGCTCGACACTGATTGCCGAAGGGCATTCAGGGAATGTGTTGCTGGATGGTTTGAACGCTGCACCGGGGGATGCGCAAGACGCCCTGCGCGCGGAACTGCTGCTGACGTTCCGGCACTTGCTGATCGTCAGCGCGGTCGTGTCGCTGTTGGGGTTGGCGGCGGCAATTGCGATGCCGAACCTGTTGTTACGTGGGCGCGAGGACAAGGCGCGCTAGACAGACCGCGTTGCGGCGTTCGCTGGCAAGCCAGCTCCTACGAAGTGCGAGGGACGCCTGATTCCCTGTAGGAGCTGGCTTGCCAGCGAAGGCGGTCTGACAGGCACCACGATTCAAGGGCTGTAATACCCGACCGCCACCAGGAAGTGCCCGACCTTCTTCAGGTACGCATGCTTGTTCTCGACCTTGCCGGTCACCGGGTTTTTCCAGCGGTACTCGTAATCGCCGTAATCCTGTTTAGCCATCAGCGCCAGAATCGGCTCGCCGACCGGTTTGCCTTCCGGATCTTCAACCTTGTTGAAATCGGTGTTGATCAGCCGCAAGTTGGTGCCATGGGCCACATACCGCTGGGTGTCCAGGTCGACAACAAACACATAGAGGTCGTCCTGCAAATACCCGCCCTTGAGGGAATTGATCGCCGTCAGCGTGCCCTTTTCGTCCTTGGCCAGATCGGTTGCCGCTTTGTTCAACAAAGCCATGGCTTGCTCGGCTGACGCCCGTGGCAGGTAGTAACCGACCGCGAGAATCCGTTGACCGACGCGCTGGTAGTACACGTGTTTGCGCTCGACCTTGCCGTCGCCCCAGTTCTGCCAGCGATACTCCGCCTGCTGAATGCCATTGCCCTCCGGTACTTTCAAGGCATCCTTGAAGGTTTTCTGCAAATCCGGCCCAAGGGTTTCCGACACATCCCGGCCAATCAACGCGGCGGACGGCCCGCCGCTGGCGAGCATGACGCCCTTGGTGTCGAGCACGAAGACATACCGGTCCTTGTCGACGAACTCGCCTTGACGGCTGAAGGCCGCAAAGGCCTTGTCGCCATTCTCGTGATAGTACGCCAAGGCCTTTTCCAGCAAGGCGATGGCAGCCTTGCTGTCTTCCTTCTCGGTACCGGCGGCCTGCGCCTGGCCCAGGCACAGCACAAGCATGCCGCAGAGCCAGGTCAACTTTTGCAGAAACCCCATTGCGTGTCCCTCGTTCCTGTTGGTGTTTCAAGAGCGTAGACGGCAATGGGGGATGTATGGATATTCAGGAAACATGAGGATGGTTTTTGTGCCGAGGGAGCAAGCTCGCTCGGCACAAAAACTCACTGAACAGACGATTACTGTTGCCGGGCGCGCAATTGCTGTTGCAGGTTCTGGATCTGCGCCTGAAGGGTATTGATGTTGCGGGTGACCTGGCCGCGGAACGCATCGAACTCGGCGGTGCTGGACCCGCCTTGTGGCGCTGCCGGGCGATTGTCCTGCTGGCTTTTGAGTATCAGGATGTCCTGCTCCAGTCGCTCGATGGCGGCGCTTGGGTTGCCTTGTTTCTTCAGTGCGACGATATCGGCGCCCAGGCTTTTCAATTGCGCATCGAATTTTTCGGCATCCGCCGGAGCATTTTTCAGCGTGGTCAATTCACTGCCGAGTGCTTTGACCTGCGCCTGCAATTGCGTGTTGGCAGTCTGTTGCTCGGTGTTCTGGGCTGCCATTTGTGCCAGGCGCTTATCCAGTTCGGCGGTTTGTGCCGTCATCTGCGCCAGACGCTTGTCGAGGTCCGATGCCTGGCCGGCAACGCCCTGCTGTTGCGTGGTCTGCTCCAGCAGCCTGCTTTCCAGTTGCTTGATTTGCATCTTCAGGGCTTCGCTGTCGGTGGTGACGTTTGTCTGGCTGGCGACCACCTTGCCGGAAATGTCCTGCAAACGACCCGCCGCTTCCTCACTGATTCGCGCGAAGCTTTCCTGGGTCGCCACCAATTGCTGCTCCATCAGCGAAATCTGCTGAAAACTCCACCAGGCAAGGCCCGCGAACGCAAAGAACAACGCGCCGACCAATGCCCACAGCGGCCCGGTGCTCGCGGCCTTGACCTTGACCACCGGCGCCGTACGCGAATGCACGACCTTGCGAGTGGTCGGTGGAAAATCATCGTCATCGAGGACGTCTGCACGCAGGCTCGGTACGTCGTCGAAGTCGTCGTTGGCATCGTTACGCATGGACATTGAATCAACCTTTGTAAAACAGATGATGGCTTTGTGCCGTGCAGTATAACCCTCACGACCGCAACCATTGACCCTGAACCCCGATCCTCGGTTCAACAGGCGACCGGCAGCTGTTCGTCAGCGAATGTCCTGGGCCTTCCACCAGCCGCAGAATTCATCCAATGCCGTCCACAGACTGACCTTCGGATCGTAATCCAGATAATGCCGGGCGCGGCTGATGTCCAGGGTGAAGTTTTTGTTCATGACCTGCATGCCCAAGCGCGACAGCGTCGGCTCGGGACGCCCCGGCCACAGCTTGCACGCGCCCTCGTTGAGTGCGGCAACCGAGTAAGCCAGGCCGAAGGAACGGTGACGCGTGACCTGTGGGACGTCCATCTGGCGCATGACGTAGTTGACCACGTCCCACAAGGGGATCGGCGTGCCGTTGCTGATGTTGTAGGCCTTGCCCAGGGCAGAGCCGGTGGCCAGCAAACTGCTGAGCAACGCTTCGTTTAGGTTGTGCACGCTGGTGAAATCGACCTTGTTCAGGCCGTTGCCGATGATCGCCAGGCGGCCCTTGCGCTGCATCTTCAGCAGGCGCGGGAATATGCTCATATCGCCGGCGCCGGTGACGAAACGCGGACGCAAGGCCAGGGTTTCGAGGCCGAACTCCTGGGCACCGAAGACCTTTTGCTCAGCCAGATACTTGGTCGCGGCATAGTGGTGTTTGAAGCGCTTGGGCACCTGTTCTTCGGTCAGGCCCACGTGGTCGCGGCCATCAAAGTAGATCGACGGTGACGACAAGTGCACCAACCGCCGAACCCGCTGCTTCAGACACGCTTCGACCACGTTTTCGGTGACCTGGACGTTACCTTGATGAAAGTCCTGATAACGCCCCCACAAACCGACGGCGCCAGCGCAGTGCACCACGGCCTCGACGTCAGAACACAGTTCGCGCGCCAGTTCCGGGTCGCTCAAGTCACCCGGGATGAACTCGGCGCCGCGGCGCACCAGATGCTCCACACTCTCGGCCCGGCGACCGTTGACCCGCACGTCCAGGCCCTGCTCCAGGGCGAAACGCGCAAAGCGCCCGCCGATGAAGCCGCTTGCGCCGGTAACCAGAATTTTCATGTAGTGCTCCGAATATTTCGTTTTGCGTATTGCGTGAGGTCTTGACGCTGCCCGTCAGTCCAACGGCACCAGCCATTGCTTCGACGCGCGCACCAATTGATCCGTGAGTAAACCCAGCAGTTGACCGCCGTTGCGCCAATGATGCCAGTACAGCGGCACATCGATCGGCTTATCTGGCAAAAGCTCCAGCAAAACACCGCGTTCCAGTTGTTCGCGCACCTGTAATTCCGGAACCAGTCCCCAGCCGAGCCCGGCTTCAGTCAGGCGAATGAATCCTTCAGACGACGGGCACAAGTGGTGTTCGAAGCCGCCATCGACGCCAAGCGAAGCGAGATATCGATGCTGCAGGAAATCGTCCGGGCCAAACACCAGCGCCGGGGTTCGGGCCAACTGATCGGCGCGTACGCCGTCAGGAAAGTGCCGGGCAATGAACGCCGGACTGGCCAATGCGCGATAGCGCATGGCCCCCAACAGCACGCTGCGCGCCCCGGCAACCGGGCGTTCACTGGCACAAAGGCAGGCTGCCACTTCACCGGCACGCATGCGCTTGAGGCCGACGGTCTGGTCCTCGACCACCAGATCCATCAATACCTTCTCCTGCGCGCAGAAATCCCCCACGGCCTGCGCCCACCAAGTCGCCAGGCTGTCGGCGTTCAAGGCGATCCGCAGGCGTTCCGGCAAGCCCTCTTCATCGAGCGCCGGCACCAAGCTTTGCAAATCCCGTTCAAGCAACCGCACCTGCTGCACATGATTGAGCAGTCGGCGCCCGATTTCAGTCGGGGTGGGCGGCGTGGCGCGTATCAGCACCGGCTGGCCGACCCGTGCCTCCAGCAATTTGATGCGCTGGGAAATCGCCGACTGCGACAACCCCAGCACTTGGGCTGCCCGTTCAAAACCGGCCTGTTCTACCACCGCTGCCAGCGCGGAAAGCAATTTATAGTCGAACATCAGTTTTCCTAATGAGCGATCAGCATGATTGGTTTTTCTTATACAGCTTTCGCACGGAGAATGCCCGACAAGAACTCTTGAACAAGGATCCCCCCATGGCTGGCGAAACTTCATTGGCAACGCTGCTGCGCAGCATGAGCCCGCAACTCAACGCCGGCGAGTATGTGTTCTGCACCCTGCGTGACGGGACATTGCCTGCGGGTCTGGACATCATCGGCAGTTTTCGCGAACAGGAAGGCATGACCGTCATTCTGGAACGCTCCCACGCCGAAAAGGCCGGATTCAGCTTCGACTACATCGCGGCCTGGATCACCCTCAACGTGCACTCGGCCCTCGAAGCCGTTGGACTGACTGCCGCGTTCGCCACGGCATTGGGCAAGGCCGGTATCAGCTGCAACGTGATTGCCGGCTACTTCCACGACCATTTGTTTGTCGGCCAGGCCGACGCCGAGCGCGCCGTGCAAGTGCTGCGGGACCTGGCGGCCAACGGGGAGTAAAACGCAATGTGGCAAAGTTATGTGAACGGCCTGTTGGTGGCCTTCGGCCTGATCATGGCGATCGGGACCCAAAATGCGTTTGTGCTGGCGCAAAGTTTGCGGCGTGAGCATCACCTGCCGGTCGCAGCACTGTGCGTAGCCTGTGACGCCCTGCTCGTGGCCGCCGGCGTGTTCGGGCTGGCGACGGTGCTGGCGCAGAATCCGACGTTGCTGGCGATTGCCCGCTGGGGCGGTGCGGCATTCCTGATCTGGTACGGCAGCCAGGCGCTGCGTCGGGCCTTTTCCAGTCAGAGCCTGCAACAGGGTGAAAATCAGACCGTGCGTTCATTGCGCGCCGTCATGCTCAGCGCCCTGGCGGTGACGTTGCTCAATCCACATGTCTATCTGGACACCGTTCTGCTGATCGGCTCCCTCGGTGCCCAGCAAACAGAACCCGGTGCCTACGTGGTGGGCGCCGCCAGTGCATCGCTGCTGTGGTTTTTCACCCTGGCACTCGGCGCGGCATGGCTGGCCCCTTGGCTCGCCCGCCCGAGCACCTGGCGAATTCTCGACCTGTTGGTCGCGGTGATGATGTTCGCGGTAGCGTTCCAGCTGATCAGCGCCGGATAAGTTATTCCAAAAGGCTCTGGAACCTCTATTCCACACAGTTGTTGCGTGGTTATGCCGCAACCCCGGTGCTATGATCCGACACCTGCGCCGCAAAGAGTACAAACTCCCCGGCGCTTGTCTGGCCGCCCGTGATCGGCCTTGCGCTCACCGCACCTGACCTGATTAGGAGATTCACCATGGCTTTCGAATTGCCGCCACTGCCTTACGCACACGATGCTCTGCAGCCGCACATTTCCAAGGAAACTCTGGAATTTCACCACGACAAGCACCACAACACCTACGTCGTGAACCTGAACAACCTGGTGCCAGGCACCGAGTTCGAAGGCAAGACCCTGGAAGAAATCGTCAAGACTTCCTCGGGTGGCATCTTCAACAACGCCGCTCAGGTCTGGAACCACACTTTCTACTGGAACTGCCTGGCGCCAAACGCTGGCGGTCAACCAACCGGCGCGCTGGCTGAAGCCATCAACGCGGCTTTCGGTTCGTTCGACAAGTTCAAGGAAGAGTTCAGCAAAACCTCCATCGGCACCTTCGGTTCCGGCTGGGGCTGGCTGGTGAAAAAGGCTGACGGTTCCCTGGCCCTGGCCAGCACCATCGGCGCCGGCAACCCGCTGACCAACGGCGACACCCCGCTGCTGACCTGCGACGTCTGGGAACACGCTTACTACATCGACTACCGCAACGTTCGTCCGAAGTATGTCGAGGCGTTCTGGAACCTGGTCAACTGGAAGTTCGTGGCTGAGCAGTTCGAAGGCAAAACCTTCACCGCTTAAGCTCGACGCCAGTCAAAAAACCCGGCTTTCATGCCGGGTTTTTTTTCGCCTGATACCACGGACATTTTCCGACATTGAAACAGGCGTTATCGCCCTTGCCCCCACGCCACAGGGGGCTAACATCAAACACATGGAAAATATCTGCACCTCCCCCTCAAGTTGAAGGACTCGACAACCGACACAGTGCGATAGGCTAATGGTTTCAGATGCTGCATATCGGCCAAGCTGCAGGCAAAATTTCCCATGGATGATTGTCCCTTTGACTGGCATCACGGGATTGCCAATACTCATGGCAACTTGATGCTACCCGCACGGAACAAGGAATAACCCTTTGAAGCTGGAACTCAAGAACAGCTTGTCGGTGAAGTTGCTCCGGGTCGTGCTCCTGTCGGCATTGATCGTCGGCGTGGTCTTGAGCTGCGCGCAGATTGTTTTCGATGCCTATAACACACGCCAGGCCGTCGCCGGCGACGCCGACCGCATCCTCGACATGTTTCGCGATCCCTCGACCCAGGCCGTTTACAGCCTGGACAGGGAAATGGGCATGCAGGTTATCGAAGGTCTGTTTCAGGACGATGCCGTGCGCCAGGCCTCCATCGGCCATCCCAATGAAGCCATGCTCGCGCAAAAGTCCCGCGAGTTGCAGCAGTCCAATACTCGTTGGCTGACCGACCTGATCCTGGGCAAGGAGCGCACGTTCACCACCCAACTGGTAGGACGCGGTCCGTACAGCGAGTACTACGGTGACCTGAGCATTACCCTCGATACCGCCACCTATGGCCAGGGGTTCATTGTCAGCTCGGTGATCATCTTCATTTCCGGCGTATTGCGCGCCCTGGCGATGGGGTTAGTGCTGTATCTGGTCTACCACTGGCTGCTGACCAAACCACTGTCGCGGATCATCGAGCACCTGACGGAAATCAACCCGGACCGCCCCAGCGAACACAAAATCCCGCAACTCAAGGGACATGAGAAAAACGAACTGGGGATCTGGATCAACACCGCCAACCAGTTGCTCGAATCCATCGAGCGCAACACCCACCTGCGCCATGAAGCAGAAAACAGCCTGTTGCGCATGGCCCAGTATGACTTCCTCACCGGCCTGCCGAACCGTCAGCAATTGCAAACGCAACTGGACAGGATCCTCATTGACGCTGGCAAACTGCAACGGCGGGTCGCTGTGTTGTGTGTCGGGCTCGATGACTTCAAAGGCATCAACGAACAATTCAGCTACCAGACCGGTGACCAGTTGCTGCTGGCCCTGGCCGATCGGCTGCGTGGTCATAGCGGGCGTCTAGGCGCCCTCGCCCGCCTCGGTGGCGACCAGTTCGCCCTGGTGCAGGCCGATATCGAGCAGCCCTACGAGGCTGCCGAACTGGCGCAAAGCATTCTCGATGACCTGGAAGCGGCGTTTGCCCTCGATCATCAGGAGATCCGCCTGCGCGCCACCATCGGCATCACCCTGTTCCCGGAGGACGGCGACAGCACCGAGAAGCTGTTGCAGAAAGCCGAGCAGACCATGACCCTGGCCAAGACCCGCTCGCGCAACCGTTATCAGTTCTATATCGCCAGCGTCGACACCGAAATGCGGCGACGCCGCGAACTGGAAAAAGACCTGCGTGATGCGCTGACCCGCAACCAGTTCTACCTCGTCTATCAACCACAAATCAGTTATCGCGATCACCGGGTGGTCGGTGTCGAAGCGTTGATTCGCTGGCAGCACCCCGACCACGGGCTGGTGCCACCCGACCAATTCATCCCGCTGGCCGAACAGAACGGCACCATCATTGCCATTGGGGAATGGGTGCTGGATCAGGCCTGCAAGCAATTGCGCGAGTGGCACGACCTGGGCTTCAGCGACCTGCGCATGGCGGTCAATTTGTCTACCGTACAGTTGCACCACGCCGAGCTGCCACGGGTGGTCAACAACCTGATGCAGATGTACCGCCTGCCGCCACGCAGCCTCGAGCTCGAAGTCACCGAAACCGGCCTGATGGAAGACATCAGCACCGCAGCCCAGCATTTGCTCAGCCTGCGTCGCTCCGGCGCGCTGATTGCCATCGACGACTTCGGTACGGGCTACTCGTCCTTGAGCTATCTGAAAAGCCTGCCGCTGGACAAGATCAAGATCGACAAGGGCTTCGTTCAGGATCTGCTCGATGACGACGACGATGCAACCATCGTTCGGGCCATCATCCAGTTGGGCAAGAGCCTGGGCATGCAGGTGATTGCCGAAGGCGTGGAAACCGCTGAGCAAGAGGCCTACATCATCTCGGAAGGTTGCCATGAAGGTCAGGGTTACTTTTACAGCAAGCCCCTGCCATCAAGGGAACTGAGCGCTTACTTGAAGCAGGCCCAGCGCACCAACGCCGCTATCTTGTAACCCCCTGTAGGAGCGAGCTTGCTCGCGATGGTCGTGAATGATGATGCGTTTAGCCTGAAAAAACGCGCTGTCCCCACGTTCATCGCGAGCAAGCTCGCTCCTACAGAGTGAGCTTGCAGCCCCATGAATAAGAAATATTTCCACCTGCAACCCTTTACACATAATGCGAAAGATTTGCATTATGTCGCAGTTTTGCGCTTAGACAGCGCCATACCACCCCTTATCGAAGCAGGATGTTCGCCATGATTCGTATGCCTCTGGCTACCGCCAGTCTGTTGGCCATCGCTATTTCCCTCGCCGGTTGCGGTGAAGGCAAAGACAAAGCTGCCGCTCCTGCACCAGCTGCCAGCACTGCTGCTGCTCCAGCCGCTGCACCTGCCGCTGCCGGCAAAGTCGACGAAGCCGCCGGCAAAGCCGTTGTCGCCCATTACGCCGACATCGTCTTCGCCGTTTACAGCGATGCCGAATCCACTGCGAAGACCCTGCAAACAGCCGTCGACGCATTCCTCGCCAAGCCGAACGCCGACACGCTGAAAGCCGCCAAGGCTGCCTGGATCGCAGCACGCGTTCCGTACCTGCAGAGTGAAGTGTTCCGCTTCGGCAACACCATCATCGACGACTGGGAAGGTCAGCTGAACGCCTGGCCATTGGACGAAGGCCTGATCGACTACGTCGACAAGTCCTATGAACACGCGCTGGGCAACCCTGGCGCTACCGCCAACATCATCGCCAACACGCAAATCCAGGTCGGCGAAGACAAGGTTGACGTAAAAGACATCACCCCGGAAAAACTCGCCAGCCTGAACGAGCTGGGTGGTTCCGAGGCCAACGTTGCCACCGGCTACCACGCCATTGAATTCCTGCTCTGGGGCCAGGACCTGAACGGTACCGGCCCAGGCGCCGGCAACCGTCCAGCTTCCGACTACCTGGAAGGCAAAGGCGCCACCGGTGGTCACAACGATCGTCGTCGCGCTTACCTGAAGTCTGTCACTCAGCTGCTGGTCAGCGACCTGGAAGAAATGGTCGGTAACTGGAAGCCAAACGTGGCTGACAACTACCGCGCCACTCTGCAAGCCGAACCGGTGGAAACCGGTCTGCGCAAAATGCTGTTCGGCATGGGCAGCCTGTCCCTGGGCGAACTGGCAGGCGAGCGCATGAAGGTTTCCCTGGAAGCCAACTCCCCTGAAGACGAACACGATTGCTTCAGCGACAACACCCACAACTCGCAGTTCTACGATGCCAAAGGCATCCGGAACGTCTACCTGGGTGAATACACTCGCGTCGATGGCACCAAAATGACCGGCGCCAGCCTGTCGTCCCTGGTGGCCAAAGCCGACCCGGCTGCCGACACGGCGCTGAAAGCCGACCTCGCAGCGACCGAAGCGAAGATGCAAGTGATCGTCGACCACGCCAACAAGGGTGAGCACTACGACCAACTGATCGCCGCCGGTAACACCGCCGGCAACCAGATCGTTCGCGACGCCATCGCTTCCCTGGTCAAGCAGACCGGCTCGATCGAAGCTGCCGCAGGCAAACTGGGCATCAGCGACCTGAACCCGGACAACGCTGATCACGAATTCTGATCAACGCTGACTGAATAAAAAGGCGACCTTCGGGTCGCCTTTTTTGTTCGCCGGAACACCACTAATCCTGTAGGAGCTGTCGAGTGAAACGAGGCTGCGATCTTCTCAACGGCAAGACCAACAGATCTCAACCTGCGCCACCGCCTACAAATCCAAGCAAACGATAATTCCTCTTATTCAAATTCCCCTGCCCTGTTAGACTTTGCGCCCTTGTTTTGCTCGTCTGCAGGATGTCTGATGCCCTCGCTGCTGCTTCGCTTGTCCGCACTGTTTCTGGCCTTGGGCCTGAGTGCCTGCGATGACGCCCCGAAATTCACCCAGGCCGAACCCGGCGAAGCCCGCTCCGGTGGCAGCGCGACCGTGCGCAAGACCGATCAAAATTCGTTTTCCCTGCCCTCCGCCAACCTCCCGCCGTCACGGCGCGTGGATTTCAGCGTCGGCAACAGCTTTTTCCGTAACCCGTGGGTGATCGCTCCGTCGACCACCACTGCACGCGATGGCCTCGGCCCGCTGTTCAACACCAACGCCTGCCAGGGTTGCCACATCAAGGATGGCCGGGGTCATCCACCCGAGCCCGGCGCACAGAACGCGGTATCGATGCTGGTGCGCCTGTCGATCCCCGATGCACCGGCCTACGCCAAGGTCATCGAACAAATCGGCGTCGTGCCCGAGCCCGTCTACGGCGGTCAGTTCCAGGACATGGCCGTACCCGGCGTGGAACCGGAAGGCAAAGTGCGGGTTGACTACACGCCCGTACCGATTCGCTTCAAGGACGGCACCGAGGTCGAATTGCGCAAACCGAGCCTGAACATCACCCGGTTAAACTACGGACCGATGCACCCGGACACCCGATTCTCCGCCCGCGTAGCCCCACCGATGATTGGCCTCGGCCTCCTTGAAGCAATCCCCGACGAGGCGATCCTGGCCAACGCGCAGGCTCAGGCCAAGGCGAACAACGGCATCGCCGGGCGCCCGAACCGGGTCTGGGACGATGCACAGCAAAAAACCGTTCTCGGACGATTCGGCTGGAAAGCCGGGCAACCCAATCTCAATCAACAAAATGTTCACGCGTTTTCGGGTGATATGGGCCTCACGACCAGCCTGAAACCCGTTGATGACTGCACCGACACGCAAATCGCCTGCAAACAGGCACCCAATGGCAACGGCCCGGATGGCGAGCCGGAAGTCAGTGACAACATCCTGCGCCTGGTGCTGTTCTACAGCCGTAACCTCGCCGTACCCGCCCGCCGTGATGTCAGTGCACCGCAAGTGTTGGCCGGCAAGAGCCTGTTCTATCAGGCCGGTTGCCAGTCCTGCCACACACCGAAATACACCACCGCAACCAACGCTGCCGAACCTGAACTGGCCAATCAAGTGATTCGTCCGTACAGCGATCTGCTGCTGCATGACATGGGCGACGGCCTGGCCGACAACCGTACCGAATTCCAGGCCAGTGGCCGCGACTGGCGCACCCCGCCGTTGTGGGGCATTGGCCTGACTCAGGCGGTCAGCGGTCACACGCAGTTCCTGCACGACGGCCGCGCCCGTAATCTGCTCGAGGCCGTGCTCTGGCATGGCGGTGAGGCGGCAGCGGCGCAGCAACAGGTTTTGTCTTTCAATGCCGAGCAGCGCGCTGCGTTGCTGGCGTTTTTGAATTCCCTTTAACACGCATTCCTTCAGCGGGAGCCCGACATGTTCCGTCCCAAACTGCTATTCACCAGCCTTGCCGCCCTTGCGCTGGGCGCCTGTTCGCCCCAGGACCCGCAAGCGGTCACGTCGGCAGCCATCGCCAAATCGGTGATCCTGCCGACCTACACCCGCTGGGTTGAAGCCGACCGCCAACTGGCCGTCAGCGCCCTCGCCTATTGCGAAGGCAAGGAAACCCTGGACACCGCCCGCGCCGACTTCCTGCACGCACAAAAGGCCTGGGCCGAATTGCAACCGCTGTTGATCGGGCCACTGGCTGAAGGCAACCGTGCATGGCAAGTACAGTTCTGGCCGGACAAGAAAAACCTCGTCGGCCGTCAGGTCGAACAACTGGTCACCGCGCAACCGCAGATCGATGCGGCTGCACTGGCCAAATCCAGTGTCGTGGTGCAGGGTCTGTCGGCCTACGAATACATCCTGTTCGACAGCAAGCCTGATGTGGCCAACGCTGAGCAGAAAGCCAAATACTGCCCGCTGCTGATCGCGATTGGCGAACGTCAAAAGCAATTGGCTGAAGAAATCCTGAAAGGCTGGAACAACACCGACGGCATGCTCGCGCAGATGAGCAAGTTCCCGAACCAGCGCTACGCCGACTCCCACGAAGCCATCGCTGATCTGCTGCGCGTACAAGTGACCGCCCTCGACACCCTGAAGAAAAAGCTCGGCACCCCAATGGGTCGTCAGACCAAGGGCGTCCCGCAGCCGTTCCAGGCCGATGCCTGGCGCAGTCAATCGTCCCTCGCGGGCCTCGAAGCCAGCCTTGCGGCCGCCAAAACCGTCTGGGAAGGTGTGGACAACAAAGGCCTGCGTGGTCTGTTGCCGAGCGAGCAGAAGCCATTGGCCGACAAAATCGACGCTGCCTACGCCGCCGCACTGAAACTGTTCGCCAGCAACAAGCGCTCGCTGACCGACTTGCTCAATGACGAGGCCGGTCGCCAGCAGCTCAACGAGCTCTACGACAGCCTCAACGTTGTCCATCGTCTGCACGAAGGCGAACTGGCCAAGGCGCTGGGCATCCAACTGGGCTTCAACGCCAACGACGGTGACTGATGAGGGCGACTGCCATGCTGCGACGCCAGGCTCTGACATTAGGTAGTTTGCTGCTGGGTGCGATGACGCTGGGCGGCTGGAAGCTGTTCCGGCAAAAGGACCAAAGCCCGCTGCTGCTTTCAGCGCGGGACGATACCGACGGCAAGCATTACGCCGTGGGTTATCGGCTGGACGGCACCCAGGTGTTTGCCACCCGGGTCGGCCAGCGTTGCCACGACATCATCAACCACCCGACGCTGCCGATTGCGCTGTTTGTCGCCCGTCGCCCTGGCACCGAGAGCTACCTGGTCGACCTGCGCGACGGTGCGCTGCTGCAAACCGTAACGTCGCAACCGAACCGGCACTTCTACGGTCACGCGGTGATTCACCAGAGCGGCGACTGGCTGTACGCCACCGAAAACGACACCACCGATCCGGGTCGCGGTCTGCTCGGGGTGTACAAATTCGAAGGCGAACGGCTGGTGCACAGCGGCGAGATTTCTACCCATGGCATCGGCCCGCATCAGGTGTCGTGGATGCCCGACGGCGAAACCCTGGTGGTGGCCAACGGCGGGATTCGTACCGAGGCCGAAAGCCGGGTCGAGATGAATCTCAACGCCATGGAACCGAGCCTGGTCCTGATGCAACGCGACGGCACCCTGCTGAGCAAGGAAACCCTCGCCCAGCAGATGAACAGCGTGCGTCACCTGGGGATTGCCAGTGACGGCACCATCGTCGCCGGGCAGCAATTCATGGGCGCGGCCCACGAATCGTCGGAGCTGCTGGCGATCAAGCGCCCCGGCCAGCCGTTCGTGGCGTTCCCGGTGCCTGAGCACCAGTTGCAGGCCATGGGGCATTACACCGCCAGCGTCGCGGTGCACAGTGACTTGCGCCTGGTGGCGTTGACCGCGCCACGGGGCAATCGCTTTTTTATCTGGGACCTGGACAGCGGCGAAGTGCGCCTGGATGCGCCGCTTCCCGATTGCGCCGGGGTCGGCGCAGTGGCCGATGGCTTTGTCGTGACCTCGGGTCAGGGACGTTGCCGCTACTACGATTGCCGTCAGGAAAACCTCGTCGCCAAACCCCTGGAACTGCCGGCAGGGCTCTGGGACAACCATCTTCACCTGATGACCTGAACCTGCTGCAACGCCTTACCTAAATACGCTCAGTAGGAGCTGGCTTGCCAGCGATGGCTATCTTGAGAACTGCACCGCGCTCAAGGGCTTCTTCGCCAGCAAGCCGGCTCCTACAGATCGAGGAAAACCGGAAAAACATCGATTGGATTCCCCCTCCCAGTCGCGGTAATGTGCCCCACTGTCTCACCTGATTTTCTCCAAGGAACTGGAAATATGCTGCGTCGCCGCATGCTGATCATGTTGGGTGTTGTTCTGCTGATTGTGCTGGTGCTGGCCGCTTACAAAGCCTTCTCGATCTACACGATGATCCAGGGCTTCTCCGCACCGAAACCGCCTATCAGTGTCGCCGTGGCCACGGCTATCGAACGTCCGTGGCAAGCCCGGCTGCCCACGGTTGGTACCCTGAAGGCGCTGCAAGGTGTTGACCTGAGTCTGGAAACCGATGGCACCGTCATTGATGTGCAATTCGAGTCAGGACAGAAAGTAAAGGCCGGTCAACCCATCATCCGGCTCGACAGCGCCGTGGAAAGCGCCCTGCTGGAAACCGCCCTGGCCGATCTTGGACTGGCCCAGGTGGATTACAATCGCGGCAGTCAACTGGTGGGCAGCGAGGCCATTTCCAAGGGCGAGTTCGACCGGCTCTCCGCGGTCTATAAAAAGAGCAAGGCTTCGGTCAATC
Organism: Pseudomonas sp. C32; assembly: GCF_030417915.1. Classification (NCBI taxonomy): domain Bacteria; kingdom Pseudomonadati; phylum Pseudomonadota; class Gammaproteobacteria; order Pseudomonadales; family Pseudomonadaceae; genus Pseudomonas; species Pseudomonas sp. C32. The sequence goes on from NZ_JAUHUK010000024.1 coordinate 42,303, forward strand.
AACTCAAGGCCGCACTGGGCAAAAAGAGCATCCTCGCGCCCTTCAGCGGCACCATCGGCATCCGTCAGGTGGACGTCGGCGACTACGTGGCCAGTGGCACCATGATTGCCACGCTGCAAGATCTCAGCAGCCTGTATGTCGACTTTTTCATTCCCGAGCAGTCAGTGCCGAGGATTGCCGTGGGGCAAGCGGTGCAGATCATTGTCGCGTCCTATCCGACGCAGGTGTTCCCCGGCACCATCAGCGCAATCAACCCGAAAGTCGAGAACAGCACCCGTAACGTGCAAGTGCGCGCGAAACTGGCCAACCCTGATGGCAAGTTGTTGCCGGGGATGTTCGCCAGCCTCCAGGTGTTGCTGCCCGCCCCGCAGCTTCGCATCGTTGTCCCGGAAAGCGCCATCACCTACACGCTCTATGGCAACTCGGTGTATGTCGTCACCCAGAAGAAGGCCGAAGACGGCAGCCTTGAAAAAGACGACAAAGGCCAGCCGGTACTGATCGCCGAACGGCGATTTGTCGAAACCGGCGAGCGCCGTGATGGCCAGGTGATGATCACCAAAGGCGTGCAGAACGGCGAAAAAGTGGTGACGGCCGGCCAGATCAAACTGGACAACGGTGCGCACATTGCCATCAGCGATGACAAGACTCTAGGCGAGAAGAACAGCCCGCCACGCGCGGACTGATCAAGGAATCCCCATGGCCTTTACCGACCCGTTCATCCGCCGCCCGGTTCTCGCTACCGTGGTCAGCCTGTTGATTGTGCTGCTGGGCTTTCAAGCCTGGAGCAAGCTGCCGCTGCGTCAGTACCCGCAGATGGAAAACGCCCTGATCACGGTGACCACCGCTTACCCCGGGGCCAACGCCGAGACCATTCAGGGCTACATCACCCAGCCGATGCAACAGAGCCTGGCGAGCGCCGAAGGCATCGACTACATGACCTCGGTCAGCCGACAGAACTTTTCGGTGATATCGATCTATGCCCGCATCGGCGCCAACAGCGACCGACTGTTCACCGAACTGTTGGCCAAGGCCAATGAGGTGAAGAATCAGCTGCCACAGGACGCCGAAGACCCGGTGCTGAGCAAAGAAGCGGCAGACGCTTCGGCGCTGATGTACATCAGCTTCTTCAGCAAGGAACTGAGCAACCCGCAGATCACCGATTACCTGTCACGGGTGATCCAGCCGAAGCTGGCGACCCTGCCCGGCATGGCCGAAGCCGAGATCCTCGGCAACCAGGTGTTTGCCATGCGGCTGTGGCTGGATCCGGTAAAACTGGCCGGATTCGGCCTGAGTGCCAGCGACGTGACCAACGCCGTACGCCAATACAACTTCCTCTCCGCCGCCGGTGAAGTGAAAGGCCAGTATGTGGTCACCAGCATCAACGCCAATACCGAGCTCAAGTCCGCCGAAGCTTTCGGGGCGATTGCGCTCAAGGTCGATGGCGACAGCCGTGTGCTGCTGCGCGATGTAGCACGAGTGGAGATGGGCGCAGAAAACTACGACACCATCAGCTCCTTTGGTGGCACTCCCTCGGTGTACATCGGCATCAAGGCCACACCTGGCGCCAACCCGCTGGAAGTGATCAAGGAAGTACGCAAGATCATGCCGGACCTTGAGGCGCAGTTACCGCCGAACCTCAAGGGTGAAATCGCCTACGACGCCACTCTGTTCATCCAGGCCTCGATCGACGAAGTGGTGAAAACCCTGTTCGAAGCGGTACTGATCGTGATCGTGGTGGTGTTCCTGTTCCTCGGAGCCCTGCGTTCGGTGGTGATTCCGGTGGTCACCATCCCCTTGTCGATGATCGGCGTGATGTTCTTCATGCAGATGATGGGCTACTCGATCAACCTGCTGACCTTGCTGGCGATGGTGTTGGCCATTGGTCTTGTGGTGGACGATGCCATCGTGGTCGTGGAAAACATCCACCGCCACATCGAAGAAGGCAAGACACCGCTGGATGCAGCCATTGAGGGTGCCCGGGAAATCGCCATGCCGGTGGTTTCGATGACCATCACCCTGGCGGCGGTGTATGCCCCCATCGGCTTCCTGACCGGTCTCACCGGTGCATTGTTCAAGGAGTTCGCCCTGACCCTGGCCGGAGCGGTGGTGATCTCCGGCATCGTCGCACTGACACTGTCACCGATGATGTGCGCCCTGCTGCTGCGCCACGATGAAAACCCCAGCGGGCTGGCTCATCGCCTCGATGTGATTTTCGAAAGTCTCAAGCGCCGCTACCAAAGCATGCTGCATGGCACCCTGAACACCCGACCAGTGGTGTTGGTGTTCGCAGTCATCGTGTTGTGCCTGATCCCCGTACTGCTCAAGTTCACCAAGTCGGAACTGGCACCGGACGAAGACCAGGGCATCATTTTCATGCTGGCCAATGCGCCACAACCCACCAACCTCGACTACCTGAACACCTACACCGACGACTTCATCAACATCTTCAAATCGTTTCCCGAGTACTACTCATCGTTTCAGATCAATGGTTTCAACGGTGTGCAGTCGGGGATTGGCGGCTTCCTGCTCAAACCGTGGAACGACCGCAGCCGCACGCAGATGGCGATCCTGCCGGAGGTCCAGGCCAAACTCGAAAGCATTCCTGGCCTGCAAGTATTCGGTTTCAACCTGCCCTCGCTGCCGGGCACCGGCGAAGGGTTGCCCTTCCAGTTCGTCATCAACTCCGCCAACGACTACGAGTTATTGCTGCAAGTGGTCGACCGGGTGAAGAAACGGGCGATGGAGTCCGGCAAGTTCGCGTTCGTCGACGTCGACCTCGCGTTCGACAAACCTGAAGTAGTAGTAGACATCGACCGCGCCAAGGCTGCGCAGATGGGTGTATCGATGCAGGACCTGGGGGGAACGCTGGCCACGCTGCTCGGTGAAGCCGAAATCAACCGATTCACCATTGAAGGTCGTAGCTACAAAGTCATCGCCCAGGTCGAACGACCCTTTCGCGATAACCCTGAATGGTTGAACAACTATTACGTCAAGAACACAAAAGGCGAGTTGCTGGCCTTGTCCACCCTGATCACCGTCACCGACCGCGCACGTCCACGACAGCTGAATCAGTTCCAGCAACTCAACTCGGCCATCCTGTCCGGGGTGCCGCTGGTGAGCATGGGGGAAGCCATCGACACCGTGCGCCAGATCGCCAGTGAAGAAGCGCCCGCCGGCTTCGCCTTCGACTACGCCGGTGCATCGAGGCAGTACGTTCAGGAGGGTAGCGCCTTGTGGGTCACGTTTGGCCTGGCATTGGCGATCATCTTCCTCGTGTTGGCGGCCCAGTTCGAAAGCTTCCGCGACCCATTGGTCATCCTGGTGACCGTGCCGCTGTCAATTTGCGGCGCATTGATTCCGCTGTTCCTGGGCTGGTCGAGCATGAACATCTACACGCAGGTCGGTCTGGTCACGTTGATCGGACTGATCAGCAAGCACGGGATTCTGATTGTTGAGTTCGCCAACCAGTTGCGCAAGGACAAGGGGCTGACTGCCCGAGAAGCAGTAGAGGAAGCCGCAGCCATTCGTCTGCGTCCGGTGTTGATGACCACTGCCGCGATGGTATTCGGCATGGTGCCGTTGATCATCGCCACGGGCGCGGGTGCGGTCAGTCGGTTCGACATTGGCACGGTGATCGCCACTGGCATGTCGATTGGCACGCTCTTCACTTTGTTTGTATTGCCGTGCGTGTACACGTTACTGGCCAAGCCCGATAAACCTGAGACGAACACATAGCCTCGTGGGAGCAAGCTTGTTCGCGATAGTGGTGTATCAAGTCAATGTTTTTATTGAATGTGATGCCGTCATCGCGAGCAAACTCGCTCCTACAGGGGATGTGCAGGACGAAAAACTGCGCCAACAAAAAAGGCCTCGCATTAGCGAGGCCTTTTACTTGGGCTTCAATCTGGTCAACTTTCCGGCCTCATTCCTTGAGAAAGTCCGAACATGAACAGCAACAAATCATGATCGGGCCGGGTGGCCACAGATGCCTTGGCAATCCGTGGCATACGATGCTCATCTGCATGGGCTGAGCTGAGAATCTGGGTGCGTGGTTGCTCCCAGGCTGCCAGCGCAATCGACGCAACTGCCAAGGCTCCTACCAAAAACAAACCTCGTGCAATTTCGAGTTTCATTGCTATAAACCTTTGATAGCGCTGCCAAACGCCGTCTCATAAAAATAGACGAGTTTTTCCCAGTCCGTCGCACTGAACGACGAGTGGCGACGCAGTTGCTTCATGTCATGGGCAGCAGCGCGATAGGCGGTCAAGCGCTGTCGGCACTTCTCCAGATCGATCAGGGCAACCTCGACGTTGGCCGAATCGCCCTCACCGGTCACACGAACGAATACGTGCTTGATGTAAATGCAGCTGTGTTGCCAACGGCCCTTGTGCATGCGCGCCAGATTCTCGGCCAAGTCCTTCAGCACTCGATCATGCACCGCTTCACCGTGACGCTCGCGACCACCGCCAGCGTACCAGTGCTGGACTTCCTCGAAGCCGTCCAGCGACTTGGTCACCAACAGCGCGCGCCATTTATGGACCGGATCGCGCTGTGCGCCGCAAAAGACGATGTGTGGAACGCGAACACCCAGTGCGCTCACACCAGTGAGTGCATCACGCTCACGCAACACCGTGGGCCGACCAAACGGATACAGCCAGCTACGATGGACGTGCCCGGTCTGACGCTTGACGTAGAGCAACTGACCGTCTTGGTCTGTGACTCGCTGAACACCACTCTCCCCACCGCGACGGACGTTGGGTTCTTCCACCCATTCACCGCGCTGATTCCAAAAGTAATCGAAGCGATCCAGGGAGGGGACTTCCGTTTCTGCTGCACACTGCACTGCCATCGTGTTACCTCTTGCGCAATACGTAAACTCGCCACATGGCATAGAGCGGTATGAAGTCCAGTTGTTCCTGGATCCGGAAGCCCGCCTGCTCAAATTCCTTTTCTACGGTAGCGGCTGGTAACACAAAACGGTTTTGGTAACCTGCCTGAGCACGGGATTTCTCGGCGCGCTTGCGTTTCCATGCTTTGAAATTGCCATCGACCCACAACGAAAGGATCACGCTATCCCGGGAAACACGCTCGAACTCGCGCAAAATGGTCAGTCGATGCTCGGCTTCACCGATGTGGTGGAGCAAACGCATGCAAAAGATGCTGTCGACGGCGTTATCCGGCAAGCCGATGTCAAACGCAGAAGTGTGCAAGGGTTGTACCCGTTTCACGACATCGGCAGGTTGAGACTGGGTGGCGATCTTCAACATGGACTCTGAATTGTCGGCGCCGATGATCACACGGTTGGGCTTTTCCGCCAGCATGGGCCAGAACCGTCCCGCACCGCAGGGTAAATCGAGGACAAGGCCCGGCTCGCCGACCAAAGACAAAGCTTTGCGACCCATTTGAACGTCACGCCAGTGAGACAAGCGACGACCGAGTCCATCCTTATGCTTGAGCAAATAGCGTTGCGCGTGCTGATCGTCGTACTTCTCCGAAAAATCGAGTTTGATCGGGCCATCCATTATCACAGTCTCCTGAAATTCTGATGACAACCACAGTAGGTAGAGGCGTGTCAGCGTCAGGTCATGCGTTTGTGAAAAAAATGTTAGGAAAACCTCAATTCATTACAAGGTTTTTCAGAGAAAAATCAATTCATGGCCTGAACCCATTGAGATTAGGCCTCAATTCGAATCAATTCCACTTCAAAACGACAGCCATGGGGTTCCATATTTGCCAGGCTGACGCTCCAGCCCTGGTTTTCACAGATCCGCTGCACGAGCGACAGACCAAGCCCCAAACCTTCCCCGCGCTTCTCGCTTCCGCGCACAAAAGGCTCGAACATCGCTTCACGTTTTTCCTCAGGAATGCCAACACCGCTGTCTTCCACCAAAAACCCGGTGGCGGTCAGGGTCAGTTGGATGAATCCGCTCTCTGTGTAATGCAATGCATTACGTAGCAGGTTGCCCATCACCGCTTGCAACAGCGTCGCGTTGTAACAAATCGGCGGCGGGTCTGCGGATTCAAAAAGCAGCTTCAACCCCTTGGCTTCGATCGGCTCACGCCATAGACCGAGCAGGCCGTCCGCCACTTCGCTCAGTGTCTGCTGAGGCGACATACTGGCATCTTCACGCTGAGCGCGAGCCAGCATCAGAAAGGTTTGCACCAGCTCGCGCATCTCTTCGCACGCCCGAGCGATCCGCTCGACTTGAGCACGGCCGCGTAGATCGAGACCGGGATTTTCCAGCAACAATTCGCAGGAACTGGCCAGAACCATCAACGGGGTGCGCAGTTCATGGCTGACATCACTGGTAAACAGGCGCTCGCGAGACAATGCCTGGCGCAGACGCCCGAGGGTCGCGTCAAATGCCACGGCCAATTCGCCGACTTCGTCGGCGGCGTAATCCGGTGCCAGTGGAGGCGCCAGACCTAACAGCTGATCGCGATGGCGCACTTGACGAGCCAGACGCACCACCGGCGCCATCACTTTGCGCGCCAAAACCCAGCCGAGAAACACGGCCAGCGCCAGGCTCAACACGAAACCTACCAACACAATCGCAAACAGCACCCGCTCGCGCTCTTCGAAGTCGCTTTGATCCTGCAACAGCACGTAATGCCGACCATCGACAATTTCGACCATCGCGTGGTACGACAGATGGTCGCGAAAAACTTCATGAAAGCCCGGGACCAGATGCCGCAAATCCTTTGGCAGGTCAAAGTCACCCGGCCCGCCGCTGAAATAGAACAGTTGATCCGGCTCGGGACGATGGCTCCAGTCCGAGACGCTGTCCATCAGCAACAACCGCTGCAAATCGCCGCCCAGGCCGGCCGAAATCAGTTTTTCTTCAACCAGGTGCACCGTCGCGATGATGCCCATGGCAAAGGCGCCTGCTACCAGAGCGCTCATCAGTGCAAAAGCAATGATGATCCGCTGGGAAAGGCTCTGTCTAAACTCCATCACGGCCCTCGGCCAAGCGGTAACCCACACCGTGTACGGTTTGCAGCAGCGGTTTGGCGAACGGCTTGTCGATCACCTGGCGCAGTTGATGGACGTGGCTGCGCAAGCTGTCGCTGTCCGGGCAGTCATCGCCCCACAACGCTTCTTCGAGAATTTCACGGCGCAGCACGTGGGGGCTTTTCTGCATCAGCACGGCCAGCAACTTCAGGCCCACGGGGTTGAGTTTCAGTAGACGCCCTTCGCGGGTGACCTCCAATGTGTCGAGGTCGTAGCTCAAATCGCCGACCTGCAAGGTGCGACGCCCGCCCCCTTGGGCTCGGCGCATGACCGCTTCGACCCGCGCCGCCAGTTCAGACAGGGCGAAGGGTTTGATCAGGTAATCGTCTGCACCGGACTTGAAGCCTTGCAGACGGTCGTTCAGTTGATCGCGAGCCGTGAGCATGATCACCGGCGTGTCACGACGGGCATCCTCTCGCAGGCGTTTGCACAAGGTGTAACCGTCGATGCCGGGCAACATGATGTCGAGCACGATCAAGTCGTAGTGCTCGGTAGCCGCCAGATGCAAGCCCGACAGTCCGTCCTGCGCGCAATCCACGGTGTAGCCTTTGAGCCCCAGATAATCGGCCAGGTTGGCGAGGATATCGCGGTTGTCTTCAACCAATAGAATTCGCATGGGCATCTCTCCGTACACAGTAACGGCCGTCTTGGCCCGCGCAGCTTAAGGCCAAGTTCGGCTCACGGCTAGGACTGAGTGAAGCTCAAAAATGTGGAAACTGACCGGCTACGGCCTTAACAAGTTTTTCACTGTCGATTCACACGCTGGCGACAGAATCGGGCACAAACTCCGCGCGGCTGCGCATTTCAGAACATTTCACTGACCAAGGAACTCGCATGGTTTCGACCCTTGCACGCCCCGCCTCTCGCCCGCTCAATTTCTGGGTGTGCCTTGGGGTCCCCGTCATTGCGGCGATCATTTTGGTATTGCTTGAATTGACCAACCTGGACTTGGACCTGGCCAAGCTGTTCTACGACCCGGTCGCCGGGCAATTCATCGGGCGCCACAGTTATTTCCTGGAAGACATCCTGCACGACCGCGCTAAACAAGTGGTCATCGCCTTCTCGGTGTTTGCCATCCTCGGTTTCATCGGCTCGTTTTTCATCGCAAGGCTCAAGCCGTTCAAACGGGAACTGGGTTGTCTGGTGCTGTCTCTGGGGCTTGCGACCTCTTTTGTCACACCGATAAAAGCGGTGACCGCGGTGCAATGTCCGTGGAGCCTTGAACAATTCGGTGGTCATGAGACCTATAGCGAACTGCTGAGCCCGCGCCCTGCTACCGAAAACCCCGGACGCTGCTGGCCGGGCGGCCATGCGGCGACCGGATTCACATTGTTTGCCCTGTTTTTCGTCTTGCGTGACCGCCGCCCACGTTTGGCTCGCTCAGCATTTGTGTTCGCCTTTGCCCTGGGCAGCGTGTTCTCCATCGGCCGGATGATGCAGGGGGCGCACTTTTTCTCGCACAACGTGTGGACGGCGATTTTCTGCTGGCTGATTTGTCTGGGATCGTATTACTGGATTCTGTACCGGCCTTCGAGCAGTTTGGTGCACGCAGAACCTGTCAGCGCTTGATAGAAGTTCTTTTGACTTTGCGATGGGCAATAAAAAACCCCGCCTGCTTTCGCAGGCGGGGTTTTTAGTACAGGGGTAAGGCTGGCTTACATCATGCCGCCCATGCCGCCCATACCGCCCATGTCTGGCATACCGCCGCCAGCACCGCCGTCTTTCTTCGGTGCATCAGCAACTGCAGCTTCGGTGGTCAGGATCAGACCGCCAATCGACGATGCAGCTTGCAGCGCGGAACGGGTGACCTTGGTTGGGTCCAGGATGCCCATTTCGATCATGTCGCCGTATTCGCCAGTCGCAGCGTTGTAACCGAAGTTACCTTTGCCGTTCTTGACTTCGTTGACCACAACGCTTGGCTCGTCACCGCTGTTGGCAGCGATCTGACGCAGCGGTGCTTCAACGGCACGGCGCAGAACAGCGATACCTACGTCCTGATCAGCGTTGTCGCCTTTCAGATCGTTCAAGGTTTGCAGAGCGCGGATCAACGCAACGCCACCGCCAGGTACCACGCCTTCTTCAACGGCTGCACGGGTAGCGTGCAGGGCGTCTTCAACGCGGGCTTTCTTCTCTTTCATTTCTACTTCGGAACCAGCGCCAACCTTGATCACTGCAACGCCGCCGGACAACTTGGCCAGACGCTCTTGCAGTTTTTCACGGTCGTAGTCCGAGGAAGTTTCGGCAACCTGGGCACGGATCTGAGCAATGCGCGACTCGATGTCGCCTGCTACGCCAGCACCGTCAACGATGATGGTGTTTTCCTTGGAGATGGTCACGCGCTTGGCGCTACCCAGGTTTTCCAGGGTGGCTGCTTCCAGGCTCAGGCCGATCTCTTCGGAGATAACGGTACCGCCGGTCAGAACAGCGATGTCCTGCAGCATGGCCTTGCGGCGGTCGCCGAAGCCTGGAGCCTTGACGGCTGCGACTTTAACGATGCCACGCATGTTGTTCACGACCAGAGTCGCCAGGGCTTCGCCTTCAACGTCTTCGGAAACGATCAGCAGTGGACGGCCGGCTTTGGCAACGGCTTCCAGCACTGGCAGCATTTCGCGGATGTTCGAGATCTTTTTGTCGACCAGCAGAACCAGCGGGTTGTCCAGCTCGGCAACCATGGTTTCCGGCTTGTTGACGAAGTACGGGGACAGGTAGCCACGGTCGAACTGCATGCCTTCTACAACCGACAGTTCGTTTTCCAGGCCAGTGCCTTCTTCAACGGTGATCACGCCTTCTTTACCGACTTTTTCCATGGCTTCGGCAATGATGTCGCCGATGGAGTTGTCGGAGTTGGCGGAGATGGTACCCACCTGAGCGATTGCCTTGGTGTCAGCGCATGGCTTGGACAGGTTTTTCAGCTCTTTGACGATGGCGATGGTCGCCTTGTCGATGCCGCGCTTCAGATCCATCGGGTTCATGCCGGCAGCGACGGCTTTCAGGCCTTCGTTGACGATCGACTGAGCCAGAACGGTAGCGGTGGTAGTACCGTCGCCGGCGTCATCGTTGGCACGGGAGGCAACGTCTTTGACCAGCTGCGCGCCCATGTTTTCGAAACGGTCTTCGAGTTCGATTTCTTTGGCGACGGAAACGCCGTCCTTGGTGATGGTCGGAGCGCCGAAGCTCTTCTCGATGATCACGTTACGGCCTTTCGGGCCCAGGGTCGCTTTTACCGCGTCAGCCAGGACGTTGACGCCTTTGAGCATTTTCTTGCGGGCGGAATCGCCAAACAGAACTTCTTTAGCAGCCATGATCGATATTCCTTAAATACTTTGTAGTAGCGGGAAAATGAGCGGGTAATCAGCCTTCGATAACAGCGAGAATTTCGTTCTCGCTCATTACCAGCAGGTCTTCGCCGTCGACTTTCACAGTGTTGCTGCCGGAGTAAGGACCGAACACAACCTTGTCGCCCACTTTCACGGACAGTGCACGCACTTCACCGCTTTCCAGTGCTTTGCCTGGGCCTACAGCGAGGATTTCGCCGCTGTTGGCTTTTTCAGCAGCCGAACCTGGCAGGACGATACCGCCAGCGGTTTTCTTTTCTTCTTCGCTGCGACGGATAACGACGCGGTCATGCAGAGGACGAAGCTTCATTGTCGATCTCTCCCAATTGTGGTTTTCATCGGCCGGTGTAGTCCCGGCGGGTTAAACAAAGTCCGGCGGTGCCGGTTGCGGTTCGTCAAGCGAACCGCGGAAGTCTGTCTGGCGTGTTCGCCAGAAACCTTGCGGTGACCGTTACATAAGGGCGCATAAGCTTATTACAAGGGCGAGGATCGAAAATTTTTCTGTTCGTTGCCCCGCAAACGAACACGGCACCCGAAGGTGCCGTGTGTCGAATGTGTTACTTGGTGTCGCGGTGTTCGAACTCGCCTTCGATCACGTTGGGCTCACGCCCCAGCGGCTCGCGCGGCGCAGGTCCGCCCCGGGCTTGAAGGTCATCGGCAAACGCACGTTGGCGAATGGCCTGCTCCTCGGCACGCTGGCGCATTTTGTTGGCCAGCAGGCGACGGCTGACCGGCAGCAACATGATCAAGCCGATCACGTCGCTGATGAAACCCGGCAAGATCAACAGGCCACCGGCCAACGCCAGCATCAGGCCTTCGAGCATGGTCTGGGCTGGCAGTTCGCCGCGGCTCAGGCTTTCACGGGCACGCAGTGCCGTGGCCAGCCCCGCGATGCGCAGCACGAACACACCGAACATCGAGCCGAGAATGACCAGCAGCAGAGCCGGGAAAAACCCGATAGACCCTGCCACTTTGACGAATACGAACAGCTCCAACACCGGGAACAGCAGAAAGAGCAACAAAAAAGGGCGCATCAAATGTTTCCTCAACGCAAGAATGCCTTGCCAGTTCACCTTAGATGACGTCGCCGTTTCGTGAATTCAAGCGTCGGCCACTTCATTTTTTGGCCAATGTTCAGCATGAGCCAGAGAAACCAAGGCTTCCCGGACTTGTGTCGGCGTATTACAAGGCGCTTGAAACGGCAACCAGTACAAGCTTTGACCGATGCGCAGGTGCATGCCTTCGGTATCGATACCGACCATTTGCGCCGCAGCGGTTTTCGGCAAACCGGCCAGATCGACGTAATGGGCAATGGCCTTGGCGTGATCGGCATTCATGTGCTCGACCATGCTCACTTCGGCTTTGCCGGCGAACGGGTTGGCCAGGGTCAGGTCGTTGACCCAGTGAATCGCGCCGAAACCGCCGATGTAGCGGTGGCGTACAGGTTTGAGCACCCAGAAATCAAAATCATGTGCCGTGTGGTAGCTCTGGGATTCCGGGAAGTAGCGGTAGTAACGTTCGGCCGCCGCGGCGATAGCGTCCTCGCCTTCCAGCTGCTGCGCCTCGGCGAGGTAAGTCAGGCGACCAACGGCTTGTACATCTTCAGCGCCGCGCTCGCCGACAAACAGCGAACATTTGGGATCTTTTTGCAGGTTATGAGTGTGCTGAGCGATGCGGCTGATAAGGATCAGGGGCCGACCCTGCTCGTCCAGGCAGTATGGAACGACGGAGCCGAACGGAAAGCCGGGCATTGATTTGGAGTGCGTGGAGAGCACTCCACGGTATTCCTTGAGAAGCAATTCTCGTGCATGCTTAGCCGCTTCTACGCTCAATTTATGACTCCTTAATTAGAATCCGTCAAAAAAAACGGACGGCGACTGGTGAAAGTTCCAGCCCGCCAATAGGGGCAGTTCTCATGTGCCAAGGTAGGCGTGATGGAGAAGATGCCTATGAAAACACCCAGACCATTTACCGGGGCATGCGAATGCAACTCACTGACAAAGTAATCATTATCACTGGCGGTTGCCAGGGTTTAGGCCGTTCCATGGCCGAGTATTTCGCAAGTAAAGGCGCGAAACTGGCGCTGGTGGACTTGAACCAGGAAAAACTCGACGACGCCGTCGCGGCCTGCAAGGCCAAGGGTGCCGAAGCCCGCGCTTATCTGTGCAACGTTGCCAATGAAGAGCAAGTGACCCACATGGTCGCCCAGGTCGCCGAAGACTTTGGCGCGATCCATGGCCTGATCAACAACGCCGGGATCCTGCGCGACGGCCTGCTGCTCAAGGTCAAGGACGGCGAAATGACCAAGATGACCCTGGCCCAGTGGCAGGCGGTGATCGATGTCAACCTGACCGGCGTGTTCCTGTGCACCCGTGAAGTCGCGGCAAAAATGATCGAGCTGGATAACAGCGGCGCGATCATTAATATCTCGTCGATTTCCCGCGCAGGCAATGTGGGCCAGACCAACTACTCCGCCGCCAAGGCCGGTGTCGCTGCCGCGACCGTGACCTGGGCCAAGGAACTGGCGCGCTACGGCATTCGCGTGGCCGGCATTGCACCGGGCTTCATCGAAACCGAAATGACCTTGGGCATGAAGCCTGAAGCACTGGACAAGATGACCGCCGGGATACCGCTCAAGCGCATGGGCAAGCCTGAAGAAATCGCCCATTCGGCGGCGTACATCTTCGAGAACGACTACTACACCGGTCGGATTCTGGAGATGGATGGCGGTTTGCGGATCTAAAGCGAGATCAAAAGATCGCAGCCTCCCTTCGCTCGACAGCTCCTACAGGTGTAAGCCAATCCAATGTAGGAGCTGTCGAGCGAAGCGAGGCTGCGATCTGTTTATAGGCGCCGCAAATCAATCGTCGCTGATGCTGATATTCGGCATCGCCGGCGTCAACGCTTCCTGCAACACGATCCGCGCACCGACATGGCGGGCCAGTTCCTGGTAAACCATGGCGATCGGGCAATCTGGCTCGGCGATCACAGTTGGCTTGCCACCATCGGCCTGCTCGCGGATTTCCATCGCCAACGGCAACGAAGCAAGCAGTTCGACACCATACTGGGTCGCCAGCTTCTCACCACCACCCTCACCGAACAGATGCTCGGCATGTCCACAATTCGAGCAGATGTGCACGGCCATGTTTTCCACCACGCCCAGCACCGGAATGTTGACCTTGCGGAACATTTCCACACCCTTGCGCGCGTCCAGCAATGCCAGGTCCTGTGGCGTGGTGACGATGACCGCACCGGCCACCGGCACTTTCTGCGCCAGGGTCAGCTGGATATCACCGGTGCCAGGTGGCATGTCGATGACCAGGTAATCGAGGTCGCCCCAGGCAGTTTGCGTGACCAGTTGCAACAGGGCGCCGGAAACCATCGGCCCGCGCCAGACCATCGGCGTGTTGTCGTCGGTCAGGAACGCCATGGACATCACCTCGACGCCGTGGGCCTTGAGCGGTACGAACCACTTCTGATCCTTGACTTCAGGTCGCGTGCGCTCAGGGATACCAAACATGATGCCCTGGCTCGGACCGTAGATATCTGCGTCGAGAATGCCGACCTTGGCGCCTTCACGGGCCAAGGCCAATGCCAGGTTGGCGGCGGTGGTGGATTTCCCCACGCCGCCCTTGCCGGAGGCGACGGCCACCACGTTTTTAACGTTCGCCAGGCCCGGAATCTGCGCCTGAGCCTTGTGTGCGGCGATCACGCTGGTGATGTCCACGCGAGCGGTCGTTACACCGTCGAGCCCCTCGATGGCCATTTGCAGCATCTGCGCCCAGCCACTCTTGAACAGACCGGCGGCATAACCCAATTCGAGCTGAACGCTGACGCGGTCGCCCTGGATATCGATGTTGCGCACGCACCCGGCGCTGACAGGGTCCTGATTCAGGTAAGGGTCGGTGTATTGGCGAAGGACGGCTTCCACCGCTGCGCGATTGACGGCGCTCATGGGCAACTCCGAGAACAGGACTTGGAAAAGATGACGGGTATCGTACCTGTTCTAGGCGTTCGACGGGATGCTCAAAAGATCGCGCTTTTGTAGGAGCCTGGCTTGCCGGCGATGGCACACCCAAGACCGCTATCGCCGGCAAGCCGGGCTCCTACAGGTCGATCATCCAATGAAACAGGCTCACAGGGTGAAAAATATGCGCCGGCGCTTTATAGTGGCCGACCTCCGTTTCATCAAGTAGCCGAGCCCCATGTCCGAGCCACGCAAGATCCTCGTCACCAGCGCCCTGCCCTATGCCAATGGTTCGATTCACCTTGGCCATATGCTGGAATACATCCAGACCGATATGTGGGTGCGCTTCCAGAAGCACCGCGGCAACCAATGCATCTACGTCTGCGCCGACGACGCCCACGGTTCGGCCATCATGCTGCGTGCGGAAAAGGAAGGCATCACCCCGGAACAACTGATCGCCAACGTCCAGGCTGAACACAGCGCCGACTTTGCCGAGTTCCTGGTGGACTTCGACAACTTCCACTCCACTCACGCCGAAGAAAACCGTGAGCTGTCGAGCCAGATCTACCTGAAGCTGCGCGACGCCGGGCACATCGCCACGCGCTCGATCACGCAGTATTTCGACCCGGAAAAGAAAATGTTCCTGGCCGACCGCTTCATCAAGGGCACCTGCCCGAAATGCGGCACCGAAGACCAGTACGGCGACAACTGCGAAAAATGCGGCGCGACTTACGCACCGACCGACCTGAAGGATCCGAAATCGGCAATCTCCGGCGCCACCCCGGTGCTCAAGGATTCCCAGCACTTCTTCTTCAAGCTGCCAGACTTCCAGCAAATGCTGCAAACCTGGACCCGCAGCGGCACCCTGCAAGACGCCGTCGCCAACAAGATCGCCGAATGGCTGGATGCCGGCCTGCAACAGTGGGACATCTCCCGCGACGCACCGTACTTCGGCTTTGAAATCCCTGACGAGCCGGGCAAGTATTTCTACGTGTGGCTGGATGCACCGATCGGCTACATGGCGAGCTTCAAGAACCTGTGCGACCGCACGCCGGAGCTGGACTTCGACGTGTTCTGGGGCAAGGACTCCACCGCCGAGCTGTACCACTTCATCGGCAAGGACATCGTCAACTTCCACGCCCTGTTCTGGCCAGCCATGCTCGAAGGCGCGGGCTACCGCAAGCCGACCGGCATCAACGTCCACGGCTACCTGACCGTCAACGGTCAGAAAATGTCCAAGTCCCGCGGCACCTTCATCAAGGCCCGGACCTACCTGGATCACCTGTCGCCGGAATACCTGCGTTACTACTACGCGGCCAAACTCGGCCGTGGCGTCGACGATCTGGACCTGAACCTCGAAGACTTCGTGCAGAAGGTCAACTCCGACCTGGTGGGCAAAGTCGTCAACATCGCCAGCCGCTGTGCCGGTTTCATCAACAAGGGCAATGCCGGCGTCATGGTCGACACCAACGCCGCGCCTGAACTGACTGATGCCTTCCTGGCCGCCGCGCCAAGCATCGCCGACGCCTATGAAGCCCGCGATTTCGCCCGCGCCATGCGCGAGATCATGGGCCTGGCCGACCGCGCCAACGCCTGGATCGCCGACAAGGCACCATGGTCGCTGAACAAACAGGAAGGCAAGCAGGATGAAGTCCAGGCCATCTGCGCCACGGGCGTCAATCTGTTCCGCCAACTGGTGATCTTCCTCAAGCCTGTGCTGCCGCTGCTGGCCGCTGACGCCGAGGCGTTCCTGAACGTCGCGCCGCTGACCTGGAACGACCACGCGACCTTGCTCAGCAACCATCAGCTGAACGAGTTCAAGCCGTTGATGACCCGCATCGACCCGGTCAAGGTGCAAGCCATGACCGACGCTTCGAAAGAAGACCTGACCGCCAGCCAGACCGACACCGGCGAAGCGGCACCAGCGGGCAATGGCGAACTGGCCAAAGATCCGCTGTCGCCGGAAATCGAGTTCGACACCTTTGCCGCCGTCGACCTGCGTGTTGCGCTGATCGTCAAGGCTGAGCACGTGGAAGGCGCCGACAAGCTATTGCGCCTGACCCTGGACATCGGTGACGAGACGCGCAACGTATTCTCCGGGATCAAAAGTGCTTATCCGGACCCGTCGAAGCTCGATGGTCGCCTGACCATGATGATCGCCAACCTCAAGCCACGGAAAATGAAGTTCGGCATCTCCGAAGGCATGGTGATGGCCGCCGGCCCTGGCGGTGAAGAAATCTACCTGCTCAGCCCTGACAGCGGCGCCAAGCCGGGTCAGCGCATCAAGTAAATTTGTGCGGCAATCCGATCCCACAGCCGTGCCTGGCGCGACTGTGGGATTTTCATGTCTGGCCCATAATGTCCGTAGGAGCTGCCGCAGGCTGCGATCTTTTGACTTTGCTTTTAAAGATCAAAAGATCGCAGCCTGCGGCAGCTCCTACGCAGTGATCCAGTAGCGGATACGGACGATCATGACCGAAACCCTGCTAACGCTTATCAGCACCGCCCTGATCAACAACCTCGTGTTGCACTGGCCGCTGGGCGTCGATCCGCTGCTGGCCAGCGAACGGCGCCAGGTTCACGCGCTGGGAATTGCGACGACGTGCCTGACGCTGATCGTTGGCATGCTCGGTTATGTGCTCTACCACTGGCTGCTGGTGCCGCTGGAACTGACGGCCCTGCGGCTGTTCGTGTTTCTGCCGCTGAGCGTTTTGCTGATCAGCCCACTGCTGAAGGTTCTTTCTACTGCGCTTCCAAAGTGGTCATTTGAAGGCCTCTGGCCGTTGCTGCTAGGGAACGCGGGTGTGCTTGGGGTAACGCTGCTCAACGCCCAGGCGGACAAAGGTTTCTTTCATGCCACGGCCCTGAGCCTTGGTGCCGGGCTGGGTTTCTGGCTGGTGCTGAGCCTGTTCAGCGATTTGCGCGAACGTACACTCGAAAACGATGTTCCCCGGCCCTTTCGCGGCTTGCCGATCGATCTGATCGGCGCCGGATTGATGGCCGTGGCCTTTCTAGGATTCAGCGGACTGATCAAAACATGAGTCTGATTCAACGCATCGACGCCCTCCTGCCGCAGACCCAGTGCGGCAAGTGCGGCCATCCCGGATGCAAGCCCTACGCCGAAGGCATCGCCGCCGGTGAGCCGATCAACAAGTGCCCACCCGGCGGTAGCGAAACCATTGCGGCTATGGCCGATCTGTTGAAAGTGCCGGTGCTGGAACTGGATGTCAGCCGCGGCTCGGCACCTGCGCAAATCGCCTACATTCGCGAAGCCGAATGCATCGGTTGCACCAAGTGCATTCAGGCGTGCCCGGTCGATGCCATCGTCGGCGCGGCCAAACTGATGCACACCATCATCATCGACGAGTGCACCGGTTGCGATCTCTGCGTGGCGCCGTGCCCGGTGGATTGCATCGAGATGCGTCCGCTGTCGCCCGCCGCGGTGGTACCGGTTGTCGGTGGCCTGGCATTCACGCTTGAAGAACAACAGGCGCGCACCGCCAAACGCAATCACGCCCGGCGCCGCTTTGAGCAACGCAATGCGCGCCTGCTGCGGGAAGAGCAACAGAAAATCGCCGAACGACAAGCCCGTCAGCGTACTACCCAACCCTTGGAGGCGACGCTCGATCCGGTGCAGGCGGCCCTCGAACGTGTCCGCTCCCAGAAAGCCGCGAATGCCGATGCGGCGCTGAAAAAAGCCAAGATCGATGTGGCGATGAGCCGCGCACAACTGCACAAATCGCTGAAAGCTTTCGGGCATCCACCGACCTTCGAGCAGCAATCGCAACTGATCATCCTGCAACAGCAGCACGAGGCCGCCGAGCGAGGTTTGGCGCAGTTGGAAAGCACCGCACCTGCGGCGCCGACACCCGCCCCGCCCCCAGCGAAGGATGCCGAACTGAAACGGGCAAAAATTCAGCTGGCCATGCGCCGCGCCGAACTCAAGAAGGCTCAGGGTAGCGAAGCGCCTGCCGAACAGATCGATGCCCTTCTACGCGCGGTCAGCGAAGCCGAACGCCAGGTGGACGCCTATGCCGCCCCTTGAATCGGTTGACGATCGTCTGCAGCAAGCCATGAAACTGGTGCTGCTGGCCGTCCTGCCGGGACTGCTGGCGTCCTTCTGGTTGTATGGCTGGGGTGTGTTGATCAATCTGATTCTGGCGGTTGCAGCGGCGCTCGCTGTTGAGGCGGCTGTGCTGCAATTGCGCAAGTGGCCACTCACACCGAACTTGAGCGATGGTAGCGCCCTGGTCAGTGCGACATTGCTGGCCCTGGCCCTGCCCCCCTATTGCCCTTGGTGGTTGACGATCAGTGCTGCCGCGTTCGCGATGGTATTCGGCAAGCACCTGTATGGCGGAGTCGGTTCGAATCCTTTCAATCCGGCCATGCTTGGCGTTGCTTTTGCGCTGGTCACGTTTCCCCAGCAAATGACCCATTGGCCGTCGTCTCACGGCATGGACCTGTTGAGCGGCGTGCAACAGGCCTTCGGCTTCGGCCAGGCGCCGGACGCCTGGGTCCAGGCCACTGCGCTGGACAGCCTGCGCATCAACAAAAGCCTGACCCTGGACGAACTGTTCTCGATGAACCCCGCGTTTGGTCACTTCGGTGGACGTGGCGTGGAATGGGTGAGCCTGGCGTTTCTGGCAGGCGGTCTGTTTCTGCTGCAACGACGCGTTTTCAGCTGGCATGCGCCGGTCGGCATGCTTGCCAGCCTTTTCATCATCAGCCTGTTGTGCTGGAACGGTTCGGGCTCCGACTCCCATGGTTCACCGCTGTTTCATCTCCTCACCGGCGCCAGCATGTTGGGGGCGTTTTTCATTGTGACGGAACCGGTGTCCGGCGCCAAAAGACCTGGCGCGCGGCTGCTGTTTGGCGTGGGTGTCGGGCTGCTGACGTACTTGATCCGCACCTGGGGTGGTTATCCGGACGGTGTGGCGTTTGCCGTCCTCTTGATGAATCTTTGTGTGCCTGCACTGGAGCGATTTGTCGCATCAAGACAGGAGCCGACATCGCCATGAGCCGAGCGACGAGCATTGCTATCCTCGTGTTACTGACAGGTTTGGGCATCGGCCTGACCTGGCTCATGCAGCACACCAGCGCACCACGCATTGCCGCCGAACAACGCCTGATCGACAGTCGTAATCTGCTGGATTTGCTACCAGCGGACAGCTATGACAATCAGCCACTTGAACAACCGTTGACGCTCGAAAATCCCAAACTCGAAAACAGCACGTTGCTGATGGGCTACCGGGCTTCCAAATCCGGCCAAGCTTCTGCCGTGTTGTTGCGCAATCAGGTTCTGGGTTACACCGGCACCATTGAACTGCTGATTGCGATCGACACAAGTGGCAGGCTGATAGGCGTCAAAACCCTCAAGCAATCGGAAACACCAGGACTCGGGGCACGAATCGCTGACTGGCCGAATGCCTGGCTCCAGGGGTTTTCCGGTAAATCCAGCACCGATCCCGCCGATGCGGGTTGGGCCTTGAAAAAGGACCAGGGGCAATTCGACCAGATCGCTGGAGCGACCACCACATCCAGAGCAGTGATCAACGCGACCCATGACGCGCTGCGCTATTTCGATGAATACCGACAATCGCTGCTCGGGAAACCTTCCCATGAATAAATCATCCGTCCTGCTGAGCACGTTGATGCTCACACCGCTCATAGGGACCACCGACACGCTGGTGAGCGCTTTGGGTCTGTGGCTGTTGTTCATTCTGGTGATCAGCGCTTTTAGTCTGAGCATGTCCTTACTGCGACCACGAATACTGCCGTCGACCCATTTGCTGGCGGGCGTGCTGCTCGCCGCCACGTGGACCAGTTGTGCGGAACTCGTTGCGCAAATCTGGTCGCTGCCATGGCATCAGCATTTGGGAATCTATGCAGGCTTGCTCGCCTTGCAATGCGTTGTGCTGGAGCACGCTGGCTTTTTCCGCCGCGCCCGTGTGGAACGTCTGCAGTTATGTGCCCTGTTCGGCAGCTTGCTGGTAAGTGTTGGCCTGTTGCGCGAACTCATCGGCAACGGGACACTCGGCCGCCATCTATCGTGGCTGGCTGGCGCGGGTCAACCGGACTGGCAAGGTTGGCTACTGATCGCCGACGGTGGCTTGCACCTGGTAACCCTCGCCCCCGGCGGTTTCATTCTGTTGGGGTTGCTGCTGGCCGCTTGGAAGGCCTGGCACCGCCCGCAGCCCTCACTCTGACCGTTTTCGAGGAAACGCACTGCCCATGAATGCCGCAAAACGCCTGGAAATTTTCCGCAGGTTGCATGAAGACAATCCGGAACCGAAGACCGAACTGGCGTATTCGTCACCGTTTGAATTGCTGATCGCAGTGATTCTTTCGGCGCAATCGACCGATGTCGGCGTCAACAAGGCCACCGCCAAACTGTTCCCGGTTGCCAATACCCCGGCAGCCATCCATGCCTTGGGGGTCGAGGGGTTGTCGGACTACATCAAGACCATCGGGTTGTACAACAGCAAAGCGAAAAACGTGATCGAGACTTGTCGCATGTTGGTCGAGCTTCACGCCGGCGAAGTGCCGCAAACCCGTGAGGAGCTGGAAGCGTTACCCGGTGTCGGTCGCAAAACTGCCAACGTGGTGCTCAACACCGCATTCCGCCAGTTGACCATGGCCGTCGACACGCACATCTTCCGGGTCAGCAATCGCACCGGCATTGCACCGGGCAAGAATGTCGTGGAGGTCGAGAAAAAACTGATGAAGTTCGTACCCAAGGAATATCTGCTGGACTCCCATCACTGGCTGATCCTCCACGGCCGCTACGTTTGCCTTGCTCGCAAGCCCCGCTGTGGCAGTTGCCGGATCGAGGACTTGTGCGAATACAAGCACAAAACCTCGGACGATTGAGGCGCTATTGGGATTATCTGATTGTCGATTGAAAAAATCTTTTTTACCCGCCGGAGGATTGTCGATATAAGGAGCGCCAAAGGCCTTCTTAGCCTGGAGTAGCTAAATGAGTAATGGCAAAGAGCAATTGGACGTCGAAGAAGACTTCACCGCCGCCGAGACTGATGACGTTGAACCGGTGGTTGAAGTAGCGAAAACCAATCTGAGCAAACGCCGCACCATCGACAATCTGCTGGAGGAGCGCCGACTGCAAAAGCAATTGGCCGATTACGATTTTGACTTATGACACCTGAAAAGCCTCCCGAAACGGAGGCTTTTTACTGAGCGCCCCCTTGATAGCCCGCACCTTCTCGCCCGTCATGCGATGCTGCCGTCACACCAGGCCATTGCGCTGCGCCAACTCAATAAGATCAACCAAAGAACGAGCATTGAGCTTCAACAGCAGGCGAGTCTTGTAAGTGCTGACGGTTTTATTGCTGAGGAACATCCCGTCAGCAATCTCTTTGTTGGTCTTGCCTCGGGCCAATTGCTGCAAGACCATCATTTCCCGCCCCGACAAACGATCCACCATATCGGCTTCGCTGGCGTTCCCCAAACTGGACCGTACGGTATGCAAGGCTTGATTGGGAAAATAACTGTAGCCTGACAGTACAGCTTTGATTGCACTAAGCAACTCGGTCAGGTCCTGTTGTTTGCATACATATCCCGCAGCGCCCGACTGCATGCAGCGCATGGAAAAGTGACCCGGCGCCTGAGACGTCAGTATCAGCACTTTCATCGGCATCGCTGTCGACGATAAACGTGCAATAACTTCCAGGCCATCCAACTTTGGAATTCCAATATCCAGAATGACGATGTCCGGCATAAGTTCACGAGCGAGTTGCAATGCATCCACGCCGTTATCGGTTTCCCCAATAACTTCGTAACCATGACGTTCCATCAGCATACGCACCGCAAGACGAATGACGGGGTGATCATCCACGATCAGCACTTTATTCATGGGCAAGTCCAATTTTCGCTGTTCGAATTTTTAGAGCCCGCACAATAGCCTAGTCGTTTCACCCATGGCATGTCGGCCTTCCCGGGCACCTGCACCAAGAGACATTCCCTACAAACATCACGGATTTTTCTTACAAATAAACCTCGAACAGAATGAAATGAAAACTGTATCCGGGAGGTGGCAACGCACCTTTCAATAGTTTTTTGTATCGCCCTATAACAGGATTCACCCAGCAACAAGATCCAACAGCCGTTATTCGAACGCTACGCTTTCTATCGCCAGGTCAAAAGTAACGGCTATTTGCACAATCAACATTCTCACCAGAAATATCATACATCAATTGTCCGTTTACTCTTACAGCAAAAAATCGCCAATGACCGATTATTAATATAACGACCCAACCGCATCAAGCACTATAAAAACACCATCAAACACAAAGCACTCCTCACACCTCAATATTTCAGTCATCCTGCAAAAACCAACCTTAATAAATTACGAGAACAGATATTCAAACATGAGAAAAGAACATGATAAAACCTCAAAAAAAAATCACCAACCCAATGACTATTATTGCGATATTCGCAGTTCTGTCAGAAAGCTCCGCAGCGGTCTCCTTGCCTTTCCTCGAGCAGGAGGAAAAAGAGCTCTATGTCTGGTTTTTAATCAGCTTTCCGTTTTATTTACTTTTATTGTTTTTCGCCACACTCAACTTTAACTATCGATCGCTCTATGCCCCGTCCGATTTTGAAAAAGGAAAGCACTTCATGAAAGCCATGGTGGACACGGAGCACTCGGAAAAAACGTCAGCAAAAGGGTCGAATCATCAAAGTATTCCGAACACGTCGAGTGGCGGCCAATGCGTTAGGTCGCCCGACCTTGCACCCGCTTCAAGACCTCGGGTGGGTTTGCAAACGCTCTTTTCTGTTCAGCACCACATACAGCTTCCCGAGCATGTAAAAGACCTTTACATCATCGATGCACGTTACGCGAACAGAAAAAATGAGCTCTGCGCTTTATTGGAAAATGTCCAGAATTCACAGGAAAACCTGACAAGCATGGTGTTGTTTATCACGTGTAACGAACCGGAGGCTCTACTGAAAGCTGTCGCGCTTAAACATTCAAGACAGGCAAAAAAACGCAACGCAACATTCTATGTTGCTTACGACTTGAGCTCTCATGGATTGACGATCATGGATCAAGAGGGACCACAGGCTCACGGCAGCAAGCCTTGACGGGATATTTCACCGCGGCGAGGAGAACAACAGGAAGGATTCAACAGAAAAACGTGGTATCGCAATTCAGGACCAAACGCCCCTCTTTCGGAGATGCGGCCCCGTCGTGGACGAGGTCGCATATCCCATCACGATCTCAAAGGTCTCAGAAAAGCTTCCGGCCTTTGTTTGCAGCAATGCGCATGCGCAAGGCGTTGAGCTTGATAAAGCCCGCCGCATCGGCCTGGTTGTAGGCGCCGCCATCTTCTTCGAAGGTGGCAATGTTGGCGTCGAACAACGACTCTTCGGACTTGCGACCGGTGACGATCACGTTGCCCTTGTACAGTTTCAGGCGCACAACGCCGTTCACGTGGGCCTGGGACGCATCGATCATCTGTTGCAGCATCAGACGCTCGGGGCTCCACCAGTAACCGGTGTAGATCAGGCTGGCGTACTTAGGCATCAACTCGTCTTTGAGGTGAGCGACTTCGCGGTCCAGAGTGATCGATTCGATTGCACGGTGGGCGCGCAGCATGATAGTGCCGCCTGGGGTTTCGTAGCAGCCACGGGACTTCATGCCCACGTAACGGTTCTCGACGATGTCCAGACGACCGATACCGTGTTCGCCACCGATACGGTTCAGGGTCGCCAATACGGTGGCCGGAGTCATTTCGACGCCGTCCAGCGCGACGATGTCGCCGTTGCGGTAGGTCAGTTCCAGGTACTGCGGCTTGTCGGGAGCGTTCTCCGGGGAGACGGTCCAGCGCCACATGTCTTCTTCGTGCTCGGTCCAGGTGTCTTCCAGCACGCCGCCTTCATAGGAGATGTGCAGCAGGTTGGCATCCATCGAGTACGGGGATTTTTTCTTGCCGTGGCGCTCGATCGGGATCGCATGCTTTTCGGCGTAGTCCATCAGCTTCTCGCGGGACAGCAGGTCCCACTCGCGCCAAGGAGCGATCACTTTCACACCTGGTTTCAAGGCGTATGCGCCCAGTTCGAAACGAACCTGGTCGTTGCCTTTACCGGTGGCACCGTGGGAAATGGCGTCAGCGCCGGTTTCGTTCGCGATTTCGATCAGGCGCTTGGCGATCAACGGACGAGCGATGGAAGTACCCAGCAGGTACTCGCCTTCGTAAACGGTGTTGGCGCGGAACATCGGGAACACGAAATCACGCACGAATTCTTCGCGCAGATCGTCGATGTAGATTTCTTTTACGCCCATGGCCTGTGCCTTGGCGCGGGCCGGCTCGACCTCTTCGCCCTGACCCAGGTCAGCGGTGAAGGTCACTACTTCACAGTTATAAGTATCCTGCAGCCACTTGAGGATCACCGAAGTGTCCAGGCCGCCGGAATACGCCAGAACGACCTTGTTTATGTCCGCCATGCCATCACTCCACGGGGTTCTACGGAAAGCCGTGAAGTCTACCGCTCATGCAGAATAATTTACAGTGGCGCGACAGCTTATGACGACGAAGCGACAGAACATGTCGAGAGCGCGACCATGACCAATCGGTCAGGAAGTTGCCGAGGTGCTCGCTTTCGTAGTTTGCGGGGCCACCTGTTCTGGTGGTGCTCCTCGCTCCAGTCGAATCGCTACCCGACGGTTTTTCGAGCGGTTGGCGTTGTTGCTGTTCGGTGCCACCGGATAACGCTCACCATGGAAACGCAGGGTGATCTGCGACTCCTGGATACCGTTGGCCTTGAAGAAATCCATGACCGCCAGTGCCCGGCGTCGTGACAGGTCCCGATTGGTCAGGCGGTTGCCGCTGTTGTCGGAGTGGCCATCGAGTTCGATGTGATTGACCGTCGGATCGGCCTTCATGTACTCCAGCATCACCAGCAATCTGGCCTTGGCGGCTGCATCCAGATCGACACCGCCACCGGGAAAGCCGATTTCGGACCGTTTCACTTGATCAAAATTCTGCGGCAATAGCTTCGCCACACACCCTTGGTAGTCGACGAACGCCTTGTTGAACTTGACTGGTAACAGGCGCACTTCAGACACGCGGCCATCACCTGCAGAATGCCGTACTACCGGACTGCGACCGTCAATCAGGCCGCTGATCAGCCGTCCGGCCTGAACCTGCGAACTGTTGAACAGCACATTGCCGCTGCCGATTCTGACGGAGCCGAGGTTGATGTCTCCACGACCCGGCTGCCACGGCGCTGCGGCGGCCAGCAGGGTGGCCGAGCCACCGCCCATCATTGCGTTATAGGCATTCAGACGAAACGTTGCCTGCTCGCCAGCGCGGCGCACGAACTGCCCCGAACCGAAATCGGTGATCGGCTGAGTCAGTCGGCACTCGAACTTGTCGCCTTCGACCGTCCACTCGATGCTCTCCATACGCGTCTGGAAAGTGAGCGCCATCGCGGGAAGGCTGGCAAATACGCTGAGCAAGGCTAAATAACGCTGGCGCACGGGAGGCTCCACTGGCTTCTACAACAAAAAGACCGACACACAGATGTTTACGGCATACCTGTTGGATATCGGAAGCTTCCAGCAAAACTTGATAGCGAGTGCCTGCAAGAGTCTTTTCCGGTAGCATTCCCTTCAGTTTGACCCGCCTGGAATCCCCTCATGTCCGACCGCCTGACCCTGCTGCGTCCCGACGACTGGCACATTCATCTTCGCGATGGTGCCGTGTTGACCAATACTGTCGCGGATGTCGCGCGCACCTTTGGTCGCGCCATTATCATGCCCAACCTGGTCCCTCCGGTCCGCAACGCGGCTGAAGCCGACGGCTATCGCCAGCGGATTCTCGCTGCCCGCCCGGCTGGCAGCCCGTTTGAACCACTGATGGTCCTGTACCTCACCGACCGCACCCAGCCCGAAGAAATTCGCGAGGCCAAGGCCAGCGGTTTCGTTCACGCCGCCAAGCTGTACCCGGCCGGCGCAACCACCAACTCGGATTCTGGCGTCACCAGCATCGACAAGATTTTCCCTGCGATCGAGGCCATGGCCGAAGTCGGGATGCCGTTGTTGATCCACGGTGAAGTCACCCGTGGCGACGTCGACGTGTTCGACCGCGAAAAAATCTTCATCGATGAACACATGCGTCGTGTGGTCGAGCGTTTCCCGACCCTCAAAGTCGTGTTCGAACACATCACCACCGCTGACGCCGTGCAGTTCGTCAATTCGGCTTCGGCCAACGTTGGCGCAACCATCACCGCGCATCACTTGCTGTACAACCGCAACCACATGCTGGTGGGCGGGATTCGGCCGCACTTCTATTGCCTGCCGATCCTCAAGCGCAACACGCACCAGGAAGCCCTGCTCAACGCCGCCACCAGCGGTAGCGAGAAGTTCTTCCTCGGTACCGACTCGGCGCCCCACGCCCAGCACGCCAAAGAAGCCGCTTGCGGTTGCGCCGGTTGCTACACCGCCTACGCAGCAATCGAGATGTATGCCGAAGCCTTCGAACAGCGCAATGCGCTGGACAAGCTCGAAGCGTTCGCCAGCCTCAACGGCCCGCGCTTCTATGGTCTGCCGGCGAACACCGACCGCATTACACTGGTCCGCGAAGAATGGACCGCCCCAACCAGCCTGCCATTTGGCGAGCTGACCGTTATCCCGCTGCGCGCCGGTGAAAAACTGCGCTGGCGCCTGCTGGAGGAACACGCGTGAGTGAAGACCATTTCGACGACGAACAGGAAGGTCAAGGCGGTGGCGGCGGTTCCCGTCACCCGATGGCCGCACGGTTTCGTGGCTACCTGCCAGTTGTCGTCGACGTAGAAACCGGTGGTTTCAACTCGGCCACCGACGCCCTGCTGGAAATCGCCGCGACCACCATCGCGATGGATGAAAAGGGCTTCGTTTACCCTGATCACACCTACTTCTTCCGTGTCGAGCCGTTCGAAGGCGCGAACATCGAAGCGGCAGCGCTTGAGTTCACCGGGATCAAACTCGACCACCCGCTGCGCATGGCGGTGAGTGAAGAATCGGCGCTGAACGATATCTTCCGTGGCGTGCGTAAAGCGCTGAAAGCCAACGGCTGCAAACGGGCGATCCTGGTCGGGCACAACAGCAGCTTCGACCTGGGCTTCCTGAACGCCGCCGTTGCGCGCCTGGACATGAAACGCAACCCGTTTCATCCGTTCTCCAGCTTCGATACCGCAACGCTCGCCGGCCTCGCTTACGGCCAGACCGTACTGGCCAAGGCCTGCCAGGCAGCGGACATTGACTTCGACGGTCGCGAGGCTCACTCGGCTCGCTATGACACCGAGAAGACCGCCGAGCTGTTCTGCGGCATCGTCAATCGCTGGAAACAGATGGGCGGCTGGGAAGACTTCGACGATTGATCTGGCTTGTCTGTAGGAGCGAGCCCGCTCGCGATGGTCGTCAACGATGACGCTGGATGCCTGATACCCCGCGGCGTTCTTGAGTCCATCGCGAGCTGGCTCGCTCCCACAGGGATAGTTTTCCCCTCGAAAAAAATCCCACCCATAAAAAAACCGGCCTCGAAGGCCGGTTTTTTTGTACCTGGAGCGTGCCTTACAGAGCGGCAGCGTGCTCGGTCAGGTAAGCCGCAACGCCTTCTGGCGAAGCGTTCATGCCTTTGTCGCCTTTCTTCCAGTTGGCAGGGCAGACTTCGCCGTGCTCTTCGTGGAATTGCAGAGCGTCGACCAGACGGATCAGCTCTTCCATGTTACGGCCCAGCGGCAGGTCGTTGATGATCTGCGAACGGACAACGCCTTTGTCGTCGATCAGGAACGCGCCACGGAAAGCAACGCCGTCAGCGGACTGAACGTCGTAGGCCTTCATGATGTCCTGCTTGATGTCAGCAGCCATGGTGTAGCGAACCTGGCCGATACCGCCATTGTTCACTGGAGTGTTGCGCCATGCGTTGTGGGTGAAGTGCGAATCGATCGAAACAGCGATCACTTCAACGTTGCGGGCCTTGAAATCAGCCATGCGGTTGTCCAGAGCAATCAGCTCGGACGGGCAAACGAAGGTGAAGTCCAGCGGGTAGAAGAACACCAGGCCGTATTTGCCTTTGATGGCCGAGGACAGGGTGAAGCTGTCAACGATCTCGCCATTGCCGAGTACGGCCGGTACGGTGAAGTCAGGGGCTTGTTTGCCTACGAGTACGCTCATTGGATATCTCCTGGTGTAATAGCGTGAAGAACAAGGTTCGCACCAGCCTGCCACCCTCAGGCGACAGCCCTGTGACACGAACCAGAGTCGCAAAGACCGGCCATCATACACCGCGTGTTTGACCTGTCTTAGCTGTTTTTGCCCTCGACGCTAAAATCCGCACAGACGGCTCGTCACCATTTTTCAGAAACAAACCGTTCGTCAGTCACCTGCCCTTATGACCATAAGTGCTCAGAAACCACTTTGACAATCATTCTCGTTAACATTAAGATCCATCGCAATCGAGACATAAACAAGCGACGGTCTTCTCTTATGTATGTTTGCCTCTGCACTGGTGTCACCGACGGTCAAATCCGCGATGCGATCTATGAAGGATGCTGCAGCTACAAGGAAGTCCGCGTGGCCACCGGCGTTGCCAGTCAATGCGGTAAATGTGCCTGCCTCGCCAAGGAAGTGGTTCGCGAAACGCTGACCAAACTGCAAACGGCTCAAGCAGCGATTCCCTTTCCTGCAGAATTTACAGCCGCCTAAATACCGAATTCCAAAGAACCGGACTCATGTCCGGTTTTTTTATGCCCGAAAATCAACCAGTTATGCGCTAGACGCGGAACAAAAACATTCTTATTCCGATTAATTTTCATATAAGTTTCAATAACTTAGGTTTGACACTATTAAATGCGCGGCCCAAACTCTGACAATTAGACAGTTAATACAGGGCAGGACCCCATCATGAAAGGCGACGTTACAGTCATCCAGCATCTCAACAAGATCCTTGCCAATGAACTGGTCGCGATCAATCAATATTTCCTGCATGCACGCATGTACGAAGATTGGGGTCTGAACAAGCTCGGCAAGCACGAGTACCACGAATCCATCGACGAGATGAAGCACGCGGACAAGCTGATCAAGCGCATTCTGTTCCTTGAAGGCCTGCCGAACGTCCAGGACCTGGGCAAGCTGCACATCGGTGAACACACCAAGGAAATGCTTGAGTGCGACCTGCGCATCGAGAAAACCGGCCACGCTGACCTGAAAGTCGCCATCGCTCATTGCGAAACCGTCGGCGACTTCGGTAGCCGTGAACTGCTTGAAGATATCCTTGAGTCCGAAGAGGAACATATCGACTGGCTGGAAACCCAACTGGGCCTGATCGATAAAGTAGGACTTGAAAACTATCTGCAATCGCAGATGGGCGAAGACGAATAACGCCGTACCGCTAATCTCGATGCAATAAAAAGCCCCGCACTCTTTTGAAGAGACGGGGCTTTTTTGTGCCTGCTGCTTTTACTGTAGGAGCGAGCTTGCTCACGATGGTGGTCAACGATAACGCGGGGAGTCTGATTCCCCGCGGTGTTCTTGAGTGCATCGCGAGCAAGCTCGCTCCTACATAAAGCCAAATCAGGCTTCGGACTTGTTGGCAGCAGCGGCTTCAACAGCGGCCTTGATGGTGGTTTGCAGCGAACCGTCTGCAGCCATCTCGGTCATGATGTCGCTACCGCCGACCAGCTCACCGCCAACCCACAGTTGCGGGAAGGTTGGCCAGTTGGCGTATTTTGGCAGGTTGGCGCGGATTTCCGGGTTCTGCAGGATGTCCACGTACGCAAACTTCTCGCCACACGCCATCACGGCCTGCGCAGCTTTCGCGGAGAAGCCACACTGCGGGGCATTCGGCGAGCCTTTCATGTAAAGCAGAATGGTGTTGTTGGCAATCTGCTCTTTAATCGTTTCGATGATATCCATGGAGCACCTCGGCTGAACTTTCCGACTCACGGGTCGGCACGGTGGCGCATTGTAACGGAAAGCCGAGCCCCCTGCTCGGTCTCTCCGTCAGACTAAATCACGCCGCGACCACTGTCACCGGCACACCGTTGAGCGCCGCGTTCCCGGACAACTCGTCCAGTTGGCATTCGTCCGTGAGGTCATTGGCGCTGGAACCCGGCTGACTGCTGGCAATCGCCATTTGCACGCCAGGTCGGGCATGACCCCAACCGTGCGGCAGGCTGACCACACCTTTCATCATGTCCAGACTACCGAGCACTTCGACCTCGATCACGCCAACCCGCGAACTGATCCGCACCCGCTGCCCGTCATTAAGCCCGCGACTGGCCAGATCGTCCGGATGCATCAGCAACTGATGACGCGGCTTGCCCTTCACGAGGCGATGATAGTTGTGCATCCACGAATTGTTGCTGCGTACGTGGCGTCGACCGATCATCAGCAACTCATCGGCAGCCGGTGCCTGCAAGGCGGCGAAGCGTGCCAGGTCGGCAAGGATCGCGGCAGGAGCGGCCTGGACTCGCTGATTGGCGGTTTTCAGGCGTGACACAAGGTTGGGCTTGAGCGCACCCAGATCGACACCATGGGGATGATCGAACAAAGTATCCAACGACAGCTTGTGCGCCGACGCGTCTCCATACATCCCCATGCGCAGTCCACGATCGATCATTTGCGCCGGAGCAATGGTAGGTTTCAGCTCCTTGTTGGTTCGAGCGGCGAACGCCTTGGCCAGCCCGACGAAGATTTCCCAGTCGTGCAGCGCGCCTTCAGGTTTGGCGAGGATTGCGCGGTTGAAGCGGCTGACGTTACGCACCGCAAACATATTGAACGTCGTGTCGTAATGATCGTTTTCCAGCGCCGAGGTGGACGGCAGGATCAGGTCGGCATAACGCGTGGTTTCATTGATGTACAGATCGATACTGACCATGAATTCCAGACCATCGAGCGCCTGTTCGAGTTTTCGGCCGTTGGGTGTGGACAGCACCGGGTTGCCCGCCACGGTGATCAGCGCGCGGACCTGCCCTTCCCCTTCAGTAAGCATTTCCTCGGCCAGCGCCGACACCGGCAATTCACCCGCATATTCCGGGCGACCTGACACCCGACTCTGCCACAGATTGAAATGCCCGCCCGATGTCGAGGCCACCAGGTCCACCGCCGGCTCGGTGCACAACGCACCGCCAACGCGGTCGAGGTTGCCGGTGACCAGGTTGATCAACTGCACCAGCCAATGGCACAGCGTGCCGAAGGCTTGGGTCGAAACCCCCATGCGGCCGTAGCAAACCGCGCTCGGCGCTGCAGCGAAGTCTCGCGCCAACTGGCGGATTTGCACGGCCGGCACGGCGCACAGTGGGCTCATGGCTTCAGCGGTGAAGGTGGCGATAGCCCCACGCACGTCA
Source organism: Pseudomonas sp. C32 (assembly GCF_030417915.1). Lineage (NCBI taxonomy): Bacteria > Pseudomonadati > Pseudomonadota > Gammaproteobacteria > Pseudomonadales > Pseudomonadaceae > Pseudomonas > Pseudomonas sp. C32. The sequence goes on from NZ_JAUHUK010000024.1 coordinate 73,966, forward strand.
TCCAGACCGTCCACCGGCAAATGGCTGTCGCGGGTTAGCCCTTCTGCGAACAGGGTGTTGAGAACACCGAACAACAAAGCCGCATCGCCACCGGGGCGTACGAACAAATGCTGATCGGCAATGGCAGCGGTTTCGCTGCGACGCGGGTCGACCACCACCACTTTGCCACCCCGGGCCTGAATCGCTTTCAAGCGTTTTTCCACATCCGGCACCGTCATGATGCTGCCGTTCGAGGCCAGCGGGTTGCCGCCGAGAATCAGTATGAAGTCGGTGTGATCGATATCGGGGATCGGCAACAGCAAGCCGTGGCCGTACATCAAATGACTGGTCAAATGATGGGGCAATTGGTCGACCGAAGTGGCGGAAAACCGGTTACGGGTTTTCAGCAGGCCGAGAAAATAATTGCTGTGGGTCATCAACCCGTAGTTATGCACGCTCGGATTGCCCTGATAGACCGCCACAGCGTTCTGCCCGTGATGTTCCTGAATGACCGCCAGGCGCTCGGCGACCAGGTTGAACGCCGCTTCCCACTCGATGGGCTGCCATTCGTTGCCCACCCGCTGCATGGGCTGATGCAGGCGGTCCGGATCGTTCTGGATGTCTTGCAGTGCGACAGCCTTGGGGCAAATGTGCCCGCGACTGAAGGTGTCAAGCGGATCACCCTTGATCGAAGTGATCTGCACTTTGCCGTCTTCGGCCTGGGTGGTTTCGATGGTCAGGCCACAGATGGCTTCACACAGGTGACACGCACGGTGATGGAGAGTCTTGGTCATGGCCAGTCTCTGTCTTGTTCTGGGCGGGCAATGTTTGCCTCGGGAGCAAAACTATGGCGCCAGACCTGCCACCGCGCCAGCGACGTTCGTCTTGTGAATCGGCGGCTATCAGGACAGCCGATGACCGTTGGTAAGCGTCGGACCAAAGGTCAGAAAACAACCGCCAATTGCACCCTCCCCGCCTCGTTTGATTGCCAAGCCCCGAGAGGCCAGTGTACAAATGAGCCGCTGCTGTCAGGAAACAGGCTTCAAAAGCGCTACTGCGGTGATCCCTTAGCCCCTCTGAAATCCCCTAAAACTGTAGCCCTATTGGTAAGACGCGACATTTAATTATAAGATCGCGCCTTCCCCTATTTCGTCGCCCCGTGCGGCTTACGCCGCAGGTCTCGCCCGTTGTTCCGTTAAACAAGGCTTTGAGCATCTGCGGTTTGTAGCAAAAAGGTAGTCAATGATGAGCGCAAGGCACTTTCTCTCCCTGATGGATTGCACGCCCGAAGAGCTGGTCAGCGTGATCCGTCGAGGCGTTGAGCTCAAGGACCTGCGTAACCGCGGCGTACTGTTCGAGCCCCTGAAAAACCGCGTGCTCGGGATGATTTTCGAGAAGTCCTCGACCCGCACCCGCATCTCGTTCGAAGCCGGCATGATCCAGCTCGGCGGCCAGGCGATTTTCCTGTCGCCCCGTGACACCCAACTGGGCCGTGGCGAGCCTATCGGCGACTGCGCCATCGTCATGTCGAGCATGCTCGACGCGGTGATGATCCGTACCTTTGCCCACAGCAACCTGACCGAGTTCGCGGCAAACTCCCGTGTGCCCGTGATCAACGGCCTGTCCGATGACCTGCATCCGTGCCAGCTGCTGGCCGACATGCAGACCTTCCTCGAACACCGCGGCTCCATCCAGGGCAAGACCGTGGCCTGGATCGGCGACGGCAACAACATGTGCAACAGCTATATAGAAGCGGCGATCCAGTTCGACTTCCAGCTGCGCGTTGCCTGCCCGGAAGGCTACGAGCCCAATCCTGAATTCGTGGCCAAGGCCGGTGACCGGGTCACCATCGTGCGCGATCCGAAGGACGCCGTGCGCGGCGCCCATCTGGTGAGTACTGACGTCTGGACCTCCATGGGCCAGGAAGAAGAAACCGCCAAGCGCCTTCAGCTGTTTGCACCGTACCAGGTGAACCGCGCCCTGCTCGACCTGGCCGCGCCGGACGTTCTGTTCATGCATTGCCTGCCCGCACACCGAGGCGAAGAGATCAGCGTCGACCTGCTCGATGACAAACGCTCGGTGGCTTGGGATCAGGCAGAAAACCGTCTTCACGCACAAAAGGCCCTGCTCGAATTTCTCGTCGAGCCGGCGTATCACCACGCATGAGCCAGCCATTACTGTTGAACCTGCGAAACCTCGCCTGCGGCTATCAAGACCAGCGCGTGGTGCAGAACCTCAACTTGCATTTGAACGCCGGTGACATCGGTTGCCTGCTCGGCTCTTCGGGCTGCGGCAAGACCACCACCCTGCGGGCGATTGCCGGCTTCGAACCGGTGCACGAAGGTGACATCCAGCTCGCCGGCGAGACCATTTCCAGCGCCGGTTTCACCCTCGCGCCGGAGAAACGTCGGATCGGCATGGTGTTCCAGGACTACGCGCTGTTTCCACACCTGAGCGTGGCCGACAACATTGCCTTCGGCATCCGCAAACATCCGCAAAAGGATCGCGTGACCGAAGAGTTGCTGGAACTGGTCAACCTCAAGGGCCTCGGCAAGCGCTTCCCCCATGAGCTTTCCGGTGGTCAGCAGCAACGCGTCGCCCTGGCCCGCGCTCTGGCGCCGGAGCCACAATTGCTGTTGCTCGACGAGCCGTTTTCCAACCTCGATGGCGAGTTGCGCCGCAAGCTAAGTCACGAGGTTCGCGACATTCTCAAGGCCCGTGGCACCAGTGCGATTCTGGTGACTCACGACCAGGAAGAAGCCTTTGCCGTCAGCGATCATGTCGGTGTGTTCAAGGAAGGTCGCCTGGAGCAATGGGATACGCCCTACAACCTGTATCACGAACCGCTGACGCCATTTGTCGCCAGCTTCATCGGCCAGGGTTACTTCATTCGCGGCCAGTTGAGCAGCCCGGAGTCGGTGCAGACCGAGTTGGGTGAACTGCGCGGAAATCGCGCCTACACCTGGCCCGTTGGTGGCGCCGTGGACGTGTTATTGCGTCCGGACGACATCGTTTATGCGCCAGACAGCGCACTGAAGGCGCTGATTGTTGGCAAATCGTTCCAGGGTGCATCGACCCTGTATCGCTTGCAGCTGCCAACCGGCGCGCAGCTGGAATCTATCTTCCCGAGCCATGTCGATCGTCAGGTTGGGGCGCAAGTGGGCATTCGTGTCGTAGCAGAACATCTGGTGTTGTTCCAGGCGTCCGGCAGCACGGCGGCGCAGATTCCGGCAATCGAATCCGGTGTCCGGCGGTACAGCACCACCAACTGAACACACCCAATCCCTGTAGGAGCGAGCTTGCTCGCGATCGCGGCATCAGATTCAACAGCGATGTTGACTGACCCACCGCTATCGCGAGCAAGCTCGCTCCTACAATGGACCTGTGTCAGCCCAACATCAGGGTTCCGCTGGCCACCAACGTCGCATTCCCGCCAATACTCACCCGATCGCCTCCCAGTTGACAGAACAGCTCCCCGCCCCGGGCCGAACACTGGAAAGCCGTCAGACTCGACTTGCCCAAACGCTTCGACCAATACGGAATCAGCAGGCAATGGGTTGAACCCGTCACGGGATCTTCATTGATGCCAATCGCCGGTGCGAAATAGCGTGAGACGAAATCGTGCTGGCTGCCCCGCGCCGTCACGATGGCGCCCAACCACGGCAGTTTCGCCAGAGCAACCATGTCCGGTTTACAGTCGAGCACGGCTTGTTCGGATTCCAGCACCACGAACAATTCATTCGAAGCCAGCACTTCGATGGCTTCCACGCCCAAAGCACGCTCGACCTCCAGGGTCTCGGCCACTGGCGACGGCAGGATGGCCGGAAAATCCAGCCACAGGCGGCCACCCTCCCGCGTCACACTCAATGGACCGGACTTGCAGATGAAATCCAGACGCTCGACCGGCTCTTGATAGATCTCGAACAGCACGTGGGCGCTCGCCAGGGTCGCGTGACCACACAGCGGCACTTCGGTAGTCGGCGTAAACCAGCGGATGTGCCAGACCTGCCCCTCGCGCACCACAAACGCCGTTTCAGCGAGGTTGTGCTCGGCGGCAATTTTTTGCATCAAGTCATCGGCGAGCCAGGTGTCGAGCCGATAGACCATTGCCGGGTTACCACTGAAAGGTTGATCGCTGAACGCGTCGATCTGATGGAACTCAAGCTGCATAACCTTCTCCCTTTGTCAGGCAACCGAGCATGAAGCCGCTCTAAAGATGGCACCAGTGACAGAGCACACTTATTTCCACCATACAGCGGCAACGAAGCCCTTCAAACCCGGCCAATTTCCGCGAACTTCGCCTGGGTATGCTCGGCGAGCACCGCGGGGGCCAATTCAACTTCCAGACCGCGCCGGCCTGCACTGACATAAATGCTGGCAAACGGCTGGGCCGAATTGTCGATAAACGTGCGCAGGCGCTTCTTTTGCCCCAGCGGACTGATGCCGCCCAGCAGGTAGCCGGTGGATCGCTGTGCCGCCGCCGGGTCGGCCATTTCAACTTTTTTCACGCCAGCCGCCTGAGCCAACCCCTTCAAATCCAGCGTTCCTACCACCGGGACAACCGCCACCAACAACTCCCCTTTTTCACTGGCTGCCAACAGTGTCTTGAACACCTGAGCCGGGTCGAGACCCAGTTTTTCCGCAGCTTCCAGGCCATAGGACGCAGCCTTCGGGTCATGTTCGTAACTGTGCACGCGGTGTTCGGCCCGAACCTTTTTCAACAAATCCAATGCAGGGGTCATGAGACAGCTCCAGACGGGTCGGCAGATGAAAAACACTGCGCCGGATTCTAGGACATTGGTCCACAAAAGGCTCTATGGCGGCCTTGTTTCAGCTTGTCTACTTCGCACTCACGGCCATCCAGTCATTCGTTCATTCATGCGACGAATAGTTTTTTTGTGACCAATAGTTCACTTTCGACCTTTGACAGCAGTGTTTCTTGTCTATATTTTTTCGTTTCTGAAACTAAGCGAAACGTCCTACAGCAATACCCGGCAGTGAACCGCGACCAGGATGGGGATCCTGCCTCGGTGGAAAATGCGCTTCGACCACGATGGCAAAAAAGCGCCAGACAACAAAAACAACGAGGTTTCAATGACTACTGCTTTACAACAACCGTCGCTCTCGAGCCAATGCATGGCCGAATTCCTGGGTACGGCGTTGCTGATATTTTTCGGTACGGGTTGCGTTGCCGCCCTCAAGGTCGCGGGCGCCAGCTTTGGCTTGTGGGAAATCAGCATCATTTGGGGCATCGGTGTCAGCATGGCGATCTACCTGACCGCCGGGGTTTCCGGCGCGCATTTGAACCCCGCCGTCAGCATCGCGCTGAGCCTTTTCGCTGACTTTGAAAAGCGCAAATTGCCTTTCTACATTCTTGCCCAAGTCGCCGGGGCATTCTGTGGCGCCTTGTTGGTTTACACGCTTTACAGCAATCTGTTCTTCGATTTCGAACAAACCCATCACATGATTCGCGGCAGCCAGGCCAGCCTTGAACTGGCGTCGGTATTTTCCACTTTCCCGAACCCTGCGCTGACCACCACCCAGGCGTTTCTGGTCGAGGTGATCATCACTGCCATCCTGATGGGCGTGATCATGTCCCTGACCGACGACAACAACGGCCTGCCAAAGGGCCCAATGGCGCCGCTGCTGATCGGCCTGCTGATTGCCGTGATCGGCAGTTCGATGGGGCCGCTGACCGGTTTCGCGATGAACCCGGCACGCGACTTCGGACCAAAGCTGATGACTTTCTTCGCTGGCTGGGGTGAAATTTCCTTCACTGGCGGACGCGATATTCCGTACTTCCTGATTCCGGTATTTGCGCCGATTGTCGGTGCCTGCCTGGGCGCCGCCGCCTATCGCGGGTTGATTGCCCGCCATTTGCCGAACGCCATACCTGCTACAAAGGATGTAACAACGGCCATTGACGGCAAACCAAGAACTTCTTGATACCGTTGGCGCGCAACACCTGCCCTTTTGATTGCGCGCCAGACTTCACTCCCTTATTTCGTCCAAGGCAATCGACATGACCGACATTCAGAATAAGAACTACATCATTGCCCTCGATCAGGGTACGACCAGCTCCCGCGCGATTATTTTCGACCGCGATGCGAATGTGGTCTGCACCGCCCAACGGGAGTTCGCACAGCATTACCCGCAAGCCGGCTGGGTCGAACATGACCCGATGGAAATCTTCGCCACCCAAAGCGCCGTGATGGTCGAGGCCCTGGCTCAAGCCGGCTTGCACCATGACCAGGTGGCTGCCATCGGCATCACCAACCAGCGCGAAACCACGGTGGTGTGGGACAAGAACACCGGCCGCCCGATCTACAACGCCATCGTCTGGCAGTGCCGTCGCAGCACGGAGATCTGCCAGCAACTCAAGCGCGATGGCCACGAGCAATACATCAGCGACACGACCGGCCTGGTCACCGACCCGTACTTCTCCGGCACCAAACTCAAGTGGATTCTCGACAACGTCGAAGGCAGCCGTGAGCGTGCGCGCAACGGCGAGTTGCTGTTCGGCACCGTCGACAGCTGGCTGATCTGGAAATTTACTGGCGGTAAGGTGCACGTCACCGACTACACCAACGCTTCGCGCACCATGCTCTTCAACATCCACACCCTGGAATGGGATGCGAAGATGCTGGAGGTGCTGGATATCCCGCGGGAAATGCTGCCGGAAGTTAAATCGTCCTCGGAAATTTACGGCCGTACCAAAAGCGGCATCGCCATCGGCGGCATCGCCGGCGACCAGCAGGCCGCCCTGTTCGGCCAGATGTGCGTCGAGCCCGGCCAGGCGAAAAACACCTATGGCACCGGTTGCTTCCTGTTGATGAACACCGGTGACAAAGCGGTGAAATCCCGACACGGCATGCTGACCACCATCGCCTGCGGCCCACGCGGCGAAGTGGCCTACGCGCTGGAAGGCGCGGTGTTCAACGGTGGTTCCACGGTGCAGTGGCTGCGCGATGAGTTGAAGATCATCAACGACGCCCACGACACCGAATACTTTGCCAACAAGGTCAAGGACAGCAATGGCGTGTACCTGGTGCCGGCCTTCACCGGTCTGGGTGCTCCGTACTGGGACCCGTATGCCCGTGGCGCATTGTTCGGCCTGACCCGCGGCGTGCGTGTGGATCACATCATCCGTGCAGCGCTGGAATCGATAGCCTACCAGACCCGCGACGTGCTCGATGCCATGCAGCAAGACTCCGGCGAACGCCTCAAGGCCCTGCGCGTGGACGGCGGTGCAGTGGCGAACAACTTCCTGATGCAGTTCCAGGCCGATATCCTTGGCACCCAAGTCGAGCGCCCGCAAATGCGCGAAACCACAGCATTGGGCGCCGCTTACCTGGCGGGTCTGGCCTGTGGCTTCTGGGGCAGCCTGGAAGAGTTGCGCGGCAAGGCTGTGATCGAACGTCAGTTCGAGCCAACCCTTGACGAAAAAACGAAGGAAAAACTCTACGCGGGTTGGAAAAAAGCCGTCAGCCGAACCCGCGATTGGGCAGCTGAAGACGAGGCTGAATAAGCAAAGACGCTGACTCGTCTCTGTAGTAACTGGCAGGGAGCGGATTCCTGCGGCATCATGGGCAAATTTTGCACGGCAGCCCAAAGGACGCCCCATGAATCTGCCTCCCCGTCAGCAACAAATCCTCGAACTGGTCCGTGAACGCGGCTATGTCAGCATCGAGGAAATGGCCACGCTGTTCGTTGTTACTCCGCAGACCATCCGCCGCGATATCAATCAGCTCGCGGAAGCCAATTTGTTGCGTCGCTACCACGGCGGCGCGGCTTACGACTCCAGTGTCGAAAACACTGCCTATGCCATGCGTGCCGATCAGATGCGCGATGAAAAGCAACGCATCGCCGAAGCCATTGCCGCGCAGATTCCCGACCATGCCTCGTTGTTCATCAACATCGGCACGACCACCGAATCCATTGCCCGCGCACTGCTCAATCACAATCACCTGAAGATCATCACCAACAACCTGCATGTCGCCTCGATGCTCAGCGCCAAAGACGACTTTGACGTGCTGTTGACCGGTGGCAACGTGCGCCGCGACGGAGGTGTCGTGGGCCAGGCCAGCGTCGACTTCATCAACCAGTTCAAAGTCGACTTCGCCTTGGTCGGGATCAGCGGCATCGATGAAGACGGCAGTCTGCTGGACTTCGATTATCAGGAAGTGCGGGTGTCCCAGGCGATCATCGCCAACGCTCGCCAAGTGATCCTGGCGGCCGACTCCAGCAAATTCGGGCGCAACGCCATGATTCGCCTCGGGCCGATCAGCCTGGTCGATTGCCTGGTGACCGATCAGCAGCCTTCTCCGGCGCTTGCGCAGTTGTTGAACCAGCACAAGGTTCGGCTGGAAGTTGTTTAACGCCGAAG
>NZ_JAUHUK010000025.1:0-79101 GCF_030417915.1 Pseudomonas sp. C32
GGAGGGGGCAGGTCAAAAGTCTGGAGCCCTCGCCCCAACGACCGCTCCCTGCCTGCTTCAATCATTAATTCGTAGTTTTTTAGGAAATTGCCGCGTTGGGCGAATTTGGGGGGGAATGTTGGGAAGTGCTGCGTCAAAAGGATTAGCGTTCGCAGAATCGGCCCCTGCGGCCAAACTATTTTTCCATCTCTTCAAAACGTGCATTCCTAACCACCATCCTAAACGGGGAGAGCAATGATGATCACAAGCGCCACCCGGCGACGGCAAAACGGGGGAGGGCGTCGGCATAGGCGACCGACTGGAGGCGGAGAAGATAATAGTACTTCCCGTTTTAGGTATACGTTTAGGTATACAGGGCGAGCTTAATAGTGGACATGACCAGTAATTTAGGGGGATTTATGTGGTATGTTCGACCCCGGCTTCGGCACTATTAATCATTTTCAGGTGATTTCAGAATCATCCGAAAGCCAACAAAAAGCCCGCCTAGTGCGCCTAGTGCGGGCTTTTTATTGTCTGTGGTTGCCGAAACTGACCTAGGCAGCCAAAAGTTGGGGGGGGGCAGATTTGGGGGCATGGCCGTTCGGTCATCTCGCTGTTAACCCGCTGCGCCATTCGCCTACTGGGCCCGCCAGCTAATCCGCTTCCTTGTGGATCAACTGGCGGCCTTGACCTCGAGTGTTAATGACTCTTATCAGTTACCAAAGCTGAATCGTGTAGTCGACATTAATCCGGGTTTCGTTGTCGCTCCTGAATGTCGAGGCTGCACTTTGCTCATTGCGATACAAGGCATGGCGCAGGCGCAAGGCGAGGCCTTTTGCCGGGCCTGACTGTATGACGTAGGCCAACTCCACGTCCTTCGACGACTCTGTCAGGTCAGTTCCCCCCAATTGGGGCAGGTCAATGTGGCTACCTCTCAAATAGCGAGCCATACCGGTCAGGCCCGGTAGCCCAACAGCGGCGAAGTTGTAGTCATAACGCGCTACCCAGGTCCGCTCCTTCGGGTTGACGAAGTCCGCACTCATGGTGCCGTCGCTGAGCACCGTTGGCTCCCCGCCAGCAATGTAGGCCATTGCTGTGTCGCCCGTCTGGTACATGTAGCCCATGCCCAAGGTGTGGGCCGCGATCTGGTAGCTGAACATGGCACCGGCGTTCAGGTTGTCGACCTTGCCGGCTTCTGCGCGACCGTTCTCCCGACTGTTGTAGATCCGCACGTCCGTTTTGAGTTTGCCTGGGCCGAGGGGGAACTGGTGGATGCCTCCCGCAAAGTCCTGGCTGTATATGTCCTTCAGCTCGGCGTGAAAATAGCGAAGGGTCAACGTGTCAGACCAGCGATAGTCACCGCCCATGAAGTCAAAACGCTCCGAGCTGGCGCCCCTTTTGAAGCGGCCATTGGGCGACGCCAGTGAGATTGGCTGATAGTCAGTGGAGTCCCGCAGGTTCACTCGATCCATACGGCCGGTGTGCAGCGTGAGTTTGTCGATGTCTTCGGACATCGCATACGCACCACGAAAGGATTGCGGAACCAAACGTGCAGGGCTCGCGGTGATGACCGGCAGGGCAGGGAACTGCGTTCCAACGGATAGCCGGGTCTTTGAGATTTTCGCCTTCAGCGCCACACCCAGTTCAGAGTATTCGTCCTCAGCCTCACGGGTCATCGGGTCAAAAGGCAGGAGTTGTGTGCCGGTCCGATCGGGCGACGAGTCCAGTTTGAGTCCCAGCATCCCCGTGAGGTCCAGGCCGAACCCGACGGTCCCGTCGGTAAAACCGGAGTTGGCCTTGAGGATGAATCCCTGGGCCCACTCGCGAGCGGCCGAATAGGGGCTGTCGCCTTTGTAGTCCCGGTCCAGGTAGTAATTGCGCGTGGTCAGGGTCGCGTTGCTGTCATCCACGAACCCTGCGTAGGCAGTGGAAGAGGCGCAGGCTATCGCCATGCCCAGGCTGTAGCGCCAAGGGCATAAAGTGTTTTTTTGCATGTGATCGGTCCTGCTTTTATTGTTATGGACGGTCGAATCAGGCGTTGCTGACGGTGTTCAGTTGCAGCAGCCGTTGCGGCTTCAAAAGCCAGACGGCGCCGGCCGCAAGGACGAAGGACAGGGCAAACAGCAGGTAAAGGTCGGCGGGCTGCCACTGCGCATCAATCAAACGGCCAGCCACCAATGGCGAGAGAATCGCACCGGCGCGACCGATGCCAATGCCCCAACCCAGGCCAGTGACGCGCTGGGTGGCGTTGTAAATGCTCGGGGTAAGCGCATAGAGCCCCGCGACGCAGCCGTTGACGAAAACTCCGATCATCAGCACCAGGGCGAAGGCCAGGTTCAGGTTGGCAGTGAATTGCACGAAGACGGCCAGCAGCACCGCATTGACCAGAAGGTAGGTCATGAGTACTTGGGACAGACGAAAACGTGCCGCCAGCAAGCCGATCAGTGAGGTGCCAAGAATGCCGCCGACGTTGAGTAGCACACCGCCCGTGATGCCTTGCGTATTCGACAGGCCGGCCGACACCAGCAGCCTCGGCGTCCAGCTCATGACGAAATAGAAACCGAACATCACCAGAAAGAAGGCGCTCCACACCAGCAAGGTTGAACGCAGCAGCGCTGGCGAAAAGAGCTCGGCGAAGGTGGCTCGTAGCGGTTTCCTGGATTCACGCAACGCCTCGGGCAACCGCTCGAGGGACGTGATCGCGACTCGTTGCAGCAGAACATTGATACGCTCCAGCGCGCGCCGGGGTTGGCGAGACAGTAGGAAAGCCAGGGACTCGGGCAACCAGAATGCAAGGATCGGCAGGATCAGCAGCGTCGTTATGCCACCGTAAAAGAACACCGAACGCCAACCCAGGGACGGAATGATTTGCGCCGCGATGAGGCCGCCGATGGTCGCGCCCAGTGCATAGGCCGTGGATTGCAGGCTAATGGCCAGACTGCGCCACTTCTTGTTGGCGTACTCCCCGGCAATGACGTAGCTGCTGGCCAGGATGCCACCGATGCCGAGTCCGGTTATCAGGCGCAGCACCGCGAGCATCTCGGGGGATGTCGCCTTCGAAGACGCCAGCATGCCGAGCCCGGCGATGCCTACACACAGCAGAATCAGCGGACGTCGCCCGAAGCGATCGGCCCAAGGGGCAATGAACAACGAGCCGATAGCCATTCCGACAAGCCCTGCACTGAGCAGGTAGCCGAGGTGAATGCCGCTCAGGCCCCAATCGGCGGAAATGGACGCGGCGGTAAAAGCCATCACCAATACATCGAAGCCATCCAGCATGTTTATCAGAAAGCAGAGCGCAACCACGCCCCACTGGAAGCTGACCATGGGTTTTTCGTCCAGCTGTTGCCCAATCGACTGGCTCATGGCGTCAGGCTCCGAAGCTGTGGGTGGAAAAATGCTTTGAACGACGGGCAGCCGAAGCCGCCTCGCTATGCGGAGGTTGCAGTGTGTACATGTCGATACCTTCTTGTTTTTGTTGGTCAGTGGTGCATGCAAGGTGCCTGGGAGCCGGCGGCTCGACTCCGGGGCGGTACGGTGCTCAGGCTCGAGAAGCGCTGGGCGACGTTGATCTAAGGCTCAGGCCGCACTGAAAGACTTGTGCGGGTCAATCACAAATTTCTTCGGCACACCGGCATCGAATTCGCCGTAACCTTCCGGCGCCTGATCCAGGCTGATGACTTGCACACCGACTACTTCAGCGATGTTGATGCGGTCCCACATGATTGCCTGCATCAACTGCCGGTTGTACTTCATCACCGGCGTCTGGCCGGTGTGGAAACTGTGGGATTTGGCCCAGCCGAGGCCGAAGCGGATGCTCAGGCTGCCCATTTTCGCAGCGGCGTCTACGGCGCCTGGGTCTTCAGTGACGTAGAGGCCGGGGATACCTATCTTGCCGGCCACACGCACCACGCCCATCAGCGAGTTGAGAACGGTGGCCGGTGCTTCGTGTTTGACGCCGTCATGACCGTGGCCGCGGGCTTCGAAGCCGACGCAGTCCACCGCACAATCCACCTCCGGTTCGCCGAGCAGCGCGGCGATCTGTTCGTGCAGCGGCGCGTCTTTCGACAGGTCGACGATTTCAAAACCCTGGGCCTTGGCGTGGGCCAGGCGCACGGTGTTGACGTCGCCGATAATCACCACCGCCGCACCCAGCAAGCGAGCGGATGCAGCCGCCGCCAGCCCGACCGGACCGGCGCCGGCGATGTACACGGTGCTGCCCGGGCCAACACCTGCGGTTACAGCGCCGTGGTAACCGGTCGGCAGGATGTCAGAGAGGCAGGTCAGGTCGCGGATTTTTTCCATGGCCCGGTCGCGGTCCGGCAGTTTCAGCAGGTTGAAATCGGCGTAGGGCACCAGCACGTATTCGGCCTGGCCGCCGGTCCAGTCGCCCATGTCGACATAACCATAAGCACCGCCGGCGCGGGCCGGGTTGACGGTCAGGCACACACCGGTGTGTTGCTCTTTGCAAGAGCGGCAGCGTCCGCATGCCACGTTGAATGGCACGGACACCAGGTCGCCGATTTTCAGGTGCTCGACGTCACTGCCTTTTTCGATCACTTCGCCGGTGATTTCGTGGCCCAGCACCAGGCCGGTTTGTGCCGTGGTCCGGCCGCGCACCATGTGCTGGTCGGAGCCGCAGATGTTGGTGGAAATCACCTTGAGAATGACCCCGTGCTCGATCTTGCGACCGCGCGGGTCCTGCATTTTTGGATAGTCGATTTTCTGTACTTCGACCTTGCCAGCGCCGAGATACACCACACCACGATTGCCAGACATGCTTTTTTCCTCGAGGAAGTTGTTGTTATGTTGCGCTGCAAAATGCTGCCTTCGGGGCAGCCAATGTCCTGGAACCTTGAGTTTGGTCTGAAGGACTCAAACGCTGGATTGGCGAAGCTGCTCGATGATTCGGCGGGCGCGATTGGCGCCGACATCGACGTGGATGTCGATCATCGGACGCTCGCCGAACCGGCACATGTTCTGGTACTGGGCTTCGATCACTTCCTTGTCTTCATCGAAGGTCAGGATGGTTTGCTCAACGACCTTGGCCTTGATGGTTTCTGGATCACTCGCCGGGTTGGTGGCAATGGTCCAGAAGTAGTGACTGGTGGTGTCGGTTTCCGGCGTTACCCCGTGGAACCCGCGCATGTGGAAGCCACCGCGATCAGGGTTATCCAGTGAATCGGTACCGGCATCCACCGCACCGGTCCAGATCCGCAAGTGACTGACGTGAAATTCGATTTCCTGCCAGCGGTCCACGTTGCCTTTGAAGGGGTAGGCGGCGGTGTAGGTGGGTGGTGGCACAGAGTCCGGCATATGGCGCACGACCCGTACGACGTTGTCTTCACTTTCCACATTCATCTGCGCATTCATATGGATGCTGGCGTTGCCACCGATGGTGCGCAGGTGGACATACCCCAAATGACTCAAGTCCATGAGGTTGTCGTGGATTAATTGATAAGGCGCGTCGTAGTGGTAGACGTTGCCGTCGAACAGGTATTTGCCGCTGCTGTGAACGGAGTAAGTCGGCGGCTCACACATCGGCTCGGGTTGAGCCTGGCTACCAAACCATATCCAGACGATCTGGTCCTGCTCACGCACGTGATACGCAGGCACTTTGGCTTTGCTCGGGATCTTGTCCTGGCCCGGGATTTCGACGCATTTTCCATGGTCATCGAACAGCAGGCCGTGATACCCGCAACGAATGCCGGTCGCTTCCAGCGTTCCGTTCGACAGTGGCAATGCTCTGTGGCAGCAACGGTCTTCCAATGCCGCGACCTCGCCGTTGGCCTTGCGAAACAGCACGACAGGCTTGTTGAGTAATGTCCGGCCTACCGGTTTGTCTTTCAACTCCCAACCCAGGGCAGCGACGTACCATTGGTTGAGGGGAAAGCTGGGCAAGGCAGGCGCCGGAATTTCTTCGGCAAGCGTTTGGAGAGTGGAAGTGTTCATGGTGTTCTCCAGGAGGCACGGTTGATGTTGTTGTTTGAATTCACAGGTCGAGCACCAGGCGTGATGACTTGGCGCGAGAGCAGCAGGGGGTAAAGCGGTCGTTTGCGGCGTGTTCGGCCACTGTCAGGAACTTGTCCCGGTGTTCGGGTATGCCCTGCAGTACGCGAGTGACGCAGGTCCCGCAGACGCCTTGCTCGCAAGATGACTCGATCGCTATGCCGGCCTCGTCGAGCACTTCGAACACCGTACGTTCGGCAGGAATCTGAAAAACCTGGCCACTGCTTGCCAGTTCAACTTCGAACGATGCATTGGCGCTTTGATCGATAGGGTCGGCGGCGAAGAATTCTTTGTGTACCCGGTCTTGCGGCCACCCGGCGTTCTGCGCTGAAGCGAGGATGTAGTTCATGAAGCCGGCCGGCCCGCACACATACAGATGGGTGTCAGCGTGGAAGGGCGTGAGCAAGGCTGGCGCGTCCAGCTTCTGCATCTGGGGGCCGCTGTCGTCATGAAGCTTTATGCGGTCGGCGAAAGGGGTATCAGCAAGCATCGTGACGAACGCTGCGCGCTGGCTCGAACGGAAGCAGTAGTGCAATTCGAAATCGGCCCCTTGATGTGACAGCTCCCACGCCATCGCCAGCATGGGCGTGATACCGATACCTCCACCAAACAGCAGGTGTCGCTTGGCTGAGTGATCAAGCGGGAAAAGATTGCGCGGAGCGCTGATGCTGAGTGTTTGCCCAGACTGAATCTGCTCGTGCATGGCTCTGGAGCCGCCCCGAGAGCTCGGGTCCTTGAGCACGCTGATCAGGTAGCGGTGGCGTTCCTTGGGGTCGTTGCACAAGGAGTATTGGCGGGTGAGGCCATCGGCAATGTGAATG
Source organism: Pseudomonas sp. C32 (assembly GCF_030417915.1). Lineage (NCBI taxonomy): Bacteria > Pseudomonadati > Pseudomonadota > Gammaproteobacteria > Pseudomonadales > Pseudomonadaceae > Pseudomonas > Pseudomonas sp. C32. Next base: position 6,810 of record NZ_JAUHUK010000025.1, read on the forward strand.
TCGATATGGGCGCCGGCCTCGAACGCCGGCAGCGTGCTGCCATCGGCGGCACATAGTTCGAAACTGCAGATGCCTTCGGCTTCGTCTGCTTTGCGGGTGACGTTGACTTGAAGCATGACTTGTCCCTCCACACTGAAGTGGCTGCTGAAAAAAAAGCGTCGGTTAGAGCACTGGCCGGGGACGGATCAGCCGGGTGCTGGCACGAGAAAGACGAAGGCGATGAGATTGAAGGGGTTCATGACCAAAACCTGATAATTATTTTTATGAGGCAGGGCGGCGGCATATCATGCAGCGAATCGCCCGTGACGTTCGGTAGAGAAATCCTCCGATTATTTAGTTGCGGTGTCAACTAATATTCCAAGGCCCCGCCGATCCAAGGTGTTCGCTCAATGTCTGCAGAATCCCAACTGAACCTCACGCGTTATGTCCCGGCACTGCTGAATTTCTTGTCCAACAAGCTCTCCTCAGGCGCATCGCAGTGCTATCGCAAGCATTTCGGAATCGGTGTCGTCGAATGGCGAATGCTTTCGATGCTTGCTGTGGAAAATGACATCACCGCCAACCGAATCTGCCAGACGATCGGCCTCGACAAGAGCGCGGTCAGCCGTTCATTGCAGTCGCTGGAAGGTGCCGGGCATATTTGCAGCCAGGTCGATTCAAAGGATGCGCGGCGCTATACCGTCAGCCTGACGGACAGCGGCAAAGCCCTGCATGAGCGAGTCCTGAAGGTTGCACTGGAACGTGAGCGGCGGCTGCTCAGCGAGCTATCTGCCTCGGAAGTGGACACCCTCGTCGAGTTGTTGGGCCGACTGCATTCCCAGGTCGCCAATGTGAACGAGTACGACCCCGAAGACGCTTGAATCTGGGTGCCTGAAACTCGAGTGCCTTTCAGGTATCGCGATTGCCGATGGGTCGCATCCACACAAGCGATTGGTCAGCTTCGCACTGTCACGTCAACCTGCCCCGATTAAAACAATAATGGGGTTCACTCGATGGCTGATCGCTCTATCGCCGCATACAGGCCGAGCAAGTGAGAGTCCATCGATTGGGTGCTTCGCTGAACCGCCTCAGTGTCGGCGGCAAGTTAACGCTCGGCTTCGGTCTGGTCCTGATCTGCACGATGGGCATGGCGCTCACCGCTTGGTATTCGGTGCGGGTAACGCAATCAAGCACCACACAGTTACGGGAGCTGGATCGCCAGAAAGCCAGTCTTGCCCAGGCGCGGCTTGCCGAGCGGGATTTTGGTTTGCTGCCGTCACGAGAATCGGTTGCGCAGGTCGAGGATTCTTTACGTCAACTACAAGTCGGACCGTCGCTTGCTCTTTCGGGAGAGCGTTTCAGGCAGACGCTCGTCCAGTCATCCGACCGTTACCTGAAGGCATTTCAGGCCTATGCCGAAGCGCGCTACCAGGCGATTCGGGCGAGGCTGCGTATGCAAGTGCTGGCGGAAACGACAGGGCAGCGATTCAGCGAAGTATTCCTCGACCAATTAGACGATATCAACCTCAATCTTGAGCAACACCAGCTGCCCCAAGCGCAGTCAATGCAGCAGTTGGAAGAGGCGGTGGCATTGCGCGAGCGCTTGGCCAATCTGCGTGACAGCGAGCTGTATTTTTCCCTCGATCCGCAAAACCGTTATCGGGACGATTGGGTGAACCGGGTGAATGAGCTTGCCAGCGCGCTAGGCAGTCTGAATTCGCAGCTCGATGGCGATCGTCGTCGAGCACTGGATGAGGCCAGTGCAGCGTTGGCCGAGTACCGCGAGGCATTTCTGGGTTTTGCCAGCAGCGGTGAGCAGGCCATGGCGCAACAAGTGAGCATGTCGGTGTCGGCTGAACAAGTGACGATGGTGTTGGAAACCGAGCGGGCGAGGGCTGCACAATCTTATGAATTACTCCAAAGACGTCTGGATCAGCAACTTGCAGTGATGGTGCTGCTTGCCGTGTTGCTCAGTATCGGCGCGTGCCTTTTGATCCAGCGTTCAATTGTTTCGCCACTGAAAATGATGCTGGGTCTGGCGCAACGGGTGGCTGCGGGAAATCTGAAGGATCGTCCCGCGCTGCTTGATCGACAAGATGAGTTGGGCCAGCTCGGTAGTGCTATTGACCTGATGTTGCAGGCGCTGCGCCATCTTGTGGGGCGAATCGGCAGCGACGTGCAACAACTGGACGCCGCGGCCGTCTCGCTGGGTGCAATGGTCGATCGCACAGGGCAGGGTGTGCGCGCACAGCGCGAGCAGACCGCCGAGGTGGTTGCGGCCATGCAGCATATGACCCAAGCGGCGGCACAGGTCAACCAGCAAGTCGCGGGAAGCCAGGCGAGCCTGGGCGATGCTTGCAAGCTGATTCATCATGGCGACGACCTGGTGCGACAGGCGAGTCAAAGCCTTCAGCAGCTATCGCGGGAAATGACCAGCAGTGTGGGTTCCATGCAACTGTTGCAAAGCGAAAGCCAGGCCATTACCAGTGTGCTGGATGTGATCAGCGCACTCGCCGAACAGACCAATCTATTGGCCTTGAATGCCGCCATCGAAGCAGCGCGAGCCGGTGAGCAGGGTCGCGGTTTTGCTGTAGTGGCCGACGAGGTTCGGGTGCTCGCCAGTCGAACGCGAGCATCGACAGGCGAGATTGATAGCATGATTCAACGCCTCTGGAAGGTCACCGGCGACACAGCAACCAGTCTTTTCGACAGTCAGCGACGGACTGCCGAAGGCGTTGAGCTGACAGTGCGCGCCAGTCAGGTCCTGGGTGCGACTACCGAGGCCATCTCGCGAGTTGAATACAGCGGACAGAGAATTGCCCACGCTGCAGCATCGCAACATGACATAGCCTGTCGAGTCGATGCAGCGCTTGGGCAGGTGGACAGGGTAGTCGAGCAAAATGCCGAGGAGTGTGCTCGGCTGGAGACAGCGAATGGCGACTTGCAGCGCCTGAGCGTCAGCCTTGGTGAAGCGGTAGGGGCGTTTCACCGCGACACCTGAAGCACTCCCGCTGGGTGTGATCAGCGACGTAGTTCAAACACCTGAAAACTTAAACTGGATACGACATGCGTTATCGACGTCTTGACTTGAACCTGCTGGTCGCCTTGGACGCCTTGTTGAGCGAATGTAGTGTCAGCAGGGCCGCCGAGCGATTGTGCCTGGGGCAGTCGGCAACCAGTTCGGCGCTCGGACGTTTGCGTGAGCATTTCAACGATCCGTTGCTGGTCCAGATTGGACGGCGTCTGGAACCCACGGCGTTGGGTCTGGAACTGCTTCCCAAAGTGCGTGAAGCGTTGGCTCTGACTCGTGAGATTGTCGATGCACCGGTCAATTTTGAACCGGCCAGTTGCACTCGGCACTTCACTTTGGTGGCTTCCGACTACGTAGCTGGCGTCCTGCTGCCAGCCGTCAGTCTTGAGTTGGCCCGAATCGCACCTGGTGTGCGCTTGAGTCTGCGGGACATGCCTGTGCCGCGTGACAGTGACGTGGTCAGCGAAGCGCTCGACTATCGCCGCAGCGATTGTGTGATTGTGCCTCAGCGGCGATTGAACCCGGCTTACCCCCATATCCCGCTGATGAACGACGAGCTCTGTTGCATCGTCTGCGCTCGGCAACCCCGGTTCGCCGAAGGCTTGAGCCTGGCCGACTATTGCGCGGCGGAGCACGTGGTACGCGAGTTTGCCGAGGGTCGAAATCTGGCGATGGATGCAGCGCACTTGCATGAGTCGGGCGTTCATCGCCGAGTGGCAGTGGCCCTGGAAAGCTTTGTGTTGATGCCCGAATTCATCGTCGGTACTGCCCGGATCGCCACCGTGTTTCGCCGCCAGGCGCAGCGCTTCGCTCAACATTATCCGTTGCGTATTCACCCGGCACCGCTGGCATTTCCTGATGCCGTTCAGGTATTGCAATGGCACCCTTATCAAGATCATGACCCGGCGATGGTGTGGTTTCGCGGCCTGTTATCGCAGCAGGCCGCGTTGCTTGATCAGTGCTCTACCTGATCACCGGTATCCGCCACCAGCGCAGCCTGTTCAATAGCCTGTAAAGCGCAGCGCTCGTCGTTGTCTGAAGTGTCACCGCTGACGCCAATGGCACCCAGAATCAGTCCCTCGGCATTGCGAATCAACACGCCTCCGGCGACGGGAATCACCTCACCGCCGGTCAGGCTGTTGATAGCGTCGAAGAACGCCGGCATCGCTTGTGCGCGCCGGGCCAGTTCGCGCCCGCCAAAGCCCATTCCCAAGCAACCCCGTGCCTTGCCGGTGGCGATCTGTGGTCGAAGGAAACTGGCATGTTCATCACGCAAGACTGCCAGCGGATGACCCGCAGCATCCAGCACGGCCACCGCAAGGGGGTTGATGCCCGTTTCCCGAGCGATGCGGATGGCATGGCTGGCGATGTTGGTGGCGGTCATCAGGTCGAGTTGCTGCATGGCGTTGGTCCTCATTGTGCCCACTTGCCCAATTGGGTCACGCGGTCCCGGGTGTAAAGATCAGTCCATTTCAGCGAGTTGAAATCAGAGACCTGTTTGGGGTTGTAGGGGCTGCGCTCCATGCGCACGGACTGGCCAGCCTTGTACACGGCTTTAAGGCGAGAGCGGTCTTGCAGGATGCGGATGTCGTGCAACGGCGAACCGTCGAGCAACAGGAAGTCTGCTTGCTTGCCCACTTCGAGGGTGCCGATGGTCTCACCGCGTGGCATGCAGCGCGCACCGACGTTGGTGGCGGCATACAGCGCTTCTGCGGGGGTGAAGCCCAGCCGGGTGACCAACAGTTCCAGCTCACGAGCGTGCCACTCGCCATAGGGCGTTACCGCAAAACCGCTGTCGCTGCCACACGCGAACGGCACGCCAGCGGCCTTGGCACGTTTGAGCACCGCCGAACCGACTTCCAGGGTGCGGGCACAGTAACCGGCATAACCGGTGCTGATGGCTGGATCGTGGGGTTGGCAGAAGTCCACGGTGTTTTGCGGGAAGGTCATGGTCGGCGCGAGAATACTGCCGGCTTCGAGCAATGCCTCGATACAGTCGTCGTCCATGTAGAAGGCATGGAACACCAGATCGACACCGGCGCGTGCGGCGTACATCACAGCTTCTCGGCCATAGGCGTGGGTCGCCACTTTGCAGCCCAGGCGGTGAGCTTCTTCGACCATCTCATAGGTTTCTTCGGCGGTGAACGCGGCGATGATTTCGCCGTTCGGGCGGCGGTGGGTGCCGTCCATGGCGATCTTGATCAGGTCGACGCCATCCTTGGCCTGTTTGCGGATTTCAGCCAACGCTTCGCTGCGACTGGTGACCAGGCGCGCAGTGAAATACTCCGGAGCACCTACTCGACTCGGAAACCAGTCGTTGAGGCTCTGTCGATTGGTGATGACCCGGCTGCTGGCGGCGATACGCGGGCCTTCGAACAAACCGGCAGCGATTGCGTTGCGCACAGCGATGCTGAGTTGGCCGCTATCGCCCGGGCAGACCATGCTGGTCACACCGGCGGCCAGCACGTGTTGGGCGAAGAACATGCCGCGCAGCGCACGGAACTCGTCGCTGGTCCAGATATCAATGTCTTCTTCGCTCTGCGCGTTGCCGAAGGCCAAATGGGTGTGCACATCCACCAGGCCCGGCATGACAAAATTATCGCCGGCGTCCAGCAGGGTGTCGCCCGGTTGCGTCGGCGGCGCGAGGGCGGTCGGGCCGACGTACGACAGCAGGCCGTTTTCCACGATAAGGGTTTGCTGTTGACGGGTTTGCAGGCCGGTACCGTCGAACAGGGTCTGGCATTTCAGGTGTAGGGCGGGCATGGCGTTTCACTGTGTGGGTTGTTATGCAAAGCGAGGCTAGGGCAGGGCCATGCATGCCACCAGCAACTTGCATCAATGCTCGCGTATTGATGGCGTCAATAGCTGCTGTACCTCGAGCACCCAACTGAGCTCGTTCAGCGCTCGACAAAACGCCATCGCCGGCAAGCCAGCTCCTACAGGATCGAGGGGGAGTTCGGATTGTTTGGTACCACATAAATCGGTAGGAGCCGGCTTGCTGGCGATGGCGAATGTGACATCGCCATCGCTGGCAAGCGAGTTTGTAGAGGACGCAGGTTACGCGGTGTGGCCGCCTAATGTTTCGGCAATCCAGTCGGCGATGTATTGGCCCGCGTTGATGCTGTTATCGAAGCTGGAATGCTGCACGCCACCTTCGCGTTCGGTGAAGATTTTAAGCTCGCGTTTGGGGCTGTTGATCAGTTGCTCGTACGTGCGATGTGCCCACTTCAATGGAATCTGTGAGTCCTTTTCACCGTGGGTCACCAGGAATGGAACCTTGATCCGGTCCAGTACGCCATCCAGGTGCACGTTTTCGGAGATGGCCATGAACTCATCCATATCTTTCGCTCCCCACACCCAGCACACGTGTGCCCAATAGTGCGGAACGGGGAAGCTGCCTTCTTTTTCCAGGCGACGTTTTTGCACATCGCGCCAGTCATGGTTGGCGCCCCACACCACACCGCACGCAAACCGTGGTTCGAACGCCACCGCACGCGGGCAGTAATAGCCGCCGAGCGAGACGCCCTCCAGGCCAATACGTTTGGCATCCACGTCGCTACGGCTTTCCAGCCAGTCGACCACCCGACTGGCCCAATGCTCGCTGTCGAAACGGGCGACCAGATTGTGCAATCGCAGCGCTTCTCCTGTGCCGGGCTGATCGATGATCAATGATGAAATACCGCGCTTCGCCAGCCACGCTGGCAGCCCGACGCGATATTTCATTTCTTTGGTCGAATCCAGTCCATTGACCTGCACCAGGATCGGGGCCGGACCGGTCACGCCTTCGGCACGTACCAGTAAACCGGAAATATGTTTGCCCTCGTAGGGGATTTCTACGCGCTCACAGTTCTCGCGAGACAGTTCGATACCGCGTTTGAACGTCTGCAGAAAACGCTGGTACAGCTCTGTCCGGCCCGGCGCGCCGTGGGCTTGCAAACGTTCGCAGGTCAGGTAGTAGGTGGCGGCGCGGTTGTACTTTTCACCAGCAGACAGCAGTCGGCCATTGCCTTCATCTTCTTCAGCAAGGCCGCAGAGTTTGTCGGCCATCTTTGCCCAGGTTTCGCGAAACGCCTTGGTTCCAGCAGCATCGGGTTGCTGGGCGGCTTCCTGTAGCGGTGCGCACATCTCTTCAATTTCGCCCATACGGGCGCCCATCTCGATGGCCAGGTCGACGGAGAGATTCCATACGTAATTGGTCGGGAAGTAACGGAACATGGTTGTTGTTGTCCTTGTGGTTGCCTTGTCGTTCACAAGGCACGTTAAGGACGCCCCGGCTAATTAGCCAATCGTGACTCCGGATGGGAGGTATCGCGAGCGGCGATATGATCGTGTTCAAGATGCTGGATGAATGCGCTGATGCGTTCGCGCAGCCAGCGGTGCATGGGGTCACCGTCGACGCTGCGGTGCCAGAGCATGAACTCGCACATGACCGGAATCTTTACCGGTGGATTGAGGATGCGCAGCGGCAAATGCTCGGCGTACAACCGTGCCAGACGTTGGTGCATGGTGGCGATGCGCTGGGTACCGACGACCAGTTGCGGCAGGGTGTTGAAGTCGTTGGTGATGACTTCGATGCGGCGGTTGAAACCGTACTGGTTCATGAACCACTCTTCGATGCTCAAGTGCCGGCTGCGACCAAAACCGACAGAGACATGGCCCATGTCCATGTACTGCTCAAGGGTCAGGCTGTCGCCGACCTGGGTATTGCCCTGCCAGACGACGCAGACGTGCTCTTCTTCGAACAACAACTGGTGAGGGTGACCTTCGATGATGTAGCGCTCAGGCACGATCATCAGATCGACCTCGCCACGAATCAACAAATCAGCGGAACTGTCTCCGGGGCCGATCATTTCGAAGGTGATGTTGGGCGCTTCCTGATGGATCTTCTGTATCACCTGGGCAAACAGCACGCTGATCAGGTAGTCCGAAGTCACCAGGCGGAAATGACGTTTGCTGGTCGTAGGGTCGAACACCGGCTTGGCAGTGATCGACGACTGGATCGTCAGCAGCACTTCACGGATGGGTTTGGCAAGCTCTTGCGCGTAAGGCGTTGGCTGCATTTTACGCCCCACTTGCACCAGCAATTCGTCTTCGAAATAGGTTCGCAGGCGTCCCAATACCCCACTGGTGGCGGACTGCGTCATGTGCAGGCGTTCGGCGGCACGGGTGATGTTCTGCTCTTCAAGCAATACATCGAGTGCGACCAACAGGTTCAGGTCCAAGTGGTTGAAACGCATCAGGCATATCCGCTTTTGTATTTATTTTCGCGATACATTCCGGTTAATTCATCGTTCCGTCAACCCCGTCCGTCTGCCGTTATCCCGCGCACTCAGGTATCGCGTTTGCCGATAGGTCGCATCCTCACTCGCGATTAGTCAACTGCCAAACCGCACGGCAATCTTCGCCGCAGTCGGCCTTGTTGCCGACACCACCACCGGATTCCATGCATCGCTGAGTGCGCTTGCGAGCCGCCAGTGCCTGCTTCCGGATACTAATTTCAATGGAGTGGTAGCGATGAACATCATTGGCCTTGATGCCCTGATCTTTGGCGTCGATGACATCCAAGCCTGTACCGATTGCCTGCGTGATTACGGCCTCGCGCCGGTTGACGTCGACAGCAGCGGTGGGCGTTTTGAAGCATTGGACGGTACGGCCGTAATCATTCGCCGTGCGGACGATCCGACGCTACCGATTGCCATCGGCCCGGCGCCGTCGATTCGCGAAACCGTTTACGGCGTTGCCAGCGTGGCTGACCTCGACGCCATCGAAGACGAGTTGGCGCGAGACCGTCAGGTCACCCGAGAAAACGGCGTGCTGCACAGCGTCGACGACATGGGGTTTGCCATCGCTTTCCAGGTCACCGTCCGCAAGTCCTACGTCGCGCCAGACGATTTGACCAACGCCGCCGGCCACGCGCCACAACGTCCGCTTAACCAACCGGGCATCACCCTCGAGATGAGCGCCACGCCGCGCACGCTGTCGCACGTGGTGTATTTCGTCCCGGATGCCGCCAAGGCCGAAGCCTTCTACGCCGAGCGCCTGGGTTTTCGAACCACCGACACTTTCATCGGGGCAGGGCCATTCATGCGTCCGGCGGGGTCCGATGACCACCATTGCCTGTTCATGATCCAGACTCCGCCGCACATGAAGGGCTGCGAACACTTCACTTTTCACATGGGCAGTGGCACTGAAGTGTTGTTGGCCGGTACACGCTTCGAACAAAAAGGCTGGACCAGTTTCTGGGGCCCTGGCCGTCATCTCTTTGGTTCCAACTGGTTCTGGTACTTCAACAGTCCGCTGGGCTGCCACATCGAATACGACGCCGACATGGACAAACACGATGACGCCTGGGAGGCGCGCCGCGCACCACTGTCGGCGGATAACTCGCAGTTGTTCCTGTTCACCTCGAAAGAAAAATGGGCGCCGGGCGGTCCGCCCCGGTAGGAACGAGCAAGCTCGCGATGGAGGCAAACGATGATGCGGGGAGCCTGATGCCCCGCGGTGCTCTCAGGTTTTTCGCGAGCAGGCTCGCTCCTACAAAGGTTTCTGTCATGGACCACAGCGATTTTTTCCTGTGCCGGATGGACGAATTGGCAGAAGGGCAGGCGCGCGGATTCGATCCATCGCAGTGCGGCAGGGACACAGTTTTTGCACTGGTGCACGAAGGGCAGGTGCGGATTTATCGCAACAGTTGCCCGCATCTCGATGTACGCCTGGAGTACCGCAAGGACCGGTTTTTGTCGGCTGACGGTCAGTTGATCGTCTGTTACGCCCACGGTGCGCAGTTCCTTCCGGACACCGGCGAATGTGTCTACGGCCCGTGTCTGGGCCAACGGCTGGACGCGCTGTCATGGCGTCTGGAGGAGGGCTGGGTGGTGTTGGAAATACCTGTAAAGACGGCGATATCAGGGGCGGATGAGGTATCGCGTTTGGCGATACATCGCATCCCTACTCGCGATTAGTCAAATCCCTGCTTTGACGAGAAGCTGGACCTAACGACGCAGTGCCCGGCGCTGCATCGAATCACAAGAATAAAAAGTGAGTACACCATGAGTGCAGTGAACAAAGTTCTGATCGTGGGCGGTGGTATTGGCGGCTTGTGTGCAGCCATCGCACTGCGGCGCAAGGGCATTGAAGTCGACCTGATCGAACTCAAGTCAGAATGGACCGTTTACGGTGTCGGGATCATCCAGCAAAGCAACGTCGTTCGCGAAATGGCCAAGCTGGGCGTGCTCGACGGTTATCTCGATGCGGCGTATGCCTTTGAAGACGTCGCCATCTATGGCCCGGCCGGTCAGCAATTGGCACGCATCCCGGGTCAGCGCCTGGCTGGGCCTGCCTACCCGGCGAACGTCGGTATCTCACGCCTGGCACTGCATAAAGTCCTCAGTGAAACGGCCCTGGAACTGGGCGCCAAAGTACGCCTTGGACTCAGCGTAGAAACCCTGAATGACCAGGACGACAGCGTCGACGTGTTGTTCACCGACGGCAGCCACGGTCGTTATGACCTGGTGGTGGGGGCCGATGGTTTGTTCTCCAAAGTGCGCGATTTGCTGTTTGGTGACACGTACACGCCCAGGTTTACCGGCCAATCGGTATGGCGCTACAACTTCCCGCGCGACCCGCAAATCGATCACCTCGCCAACTACCAGAGTGCTGACGGCAACGCTGGCCTGGTGCCGCTGGCCGGTGACTTGATGTACCTGTTCCTCACCTCCCACGAACCATCCAATCCCTGGATGGACCCGCAGACGCTGGCCGAGCAGATGCGTCAGCGCTTGCAAGGCTTTACCGGCCTGGTCGGCCAGTTACGTGAACAAATCACCGACAGCAGCCAAGTGGTTTACAAGCCAATGGAAGTGGTTTTCGTCAATGAGCCTTGGTACCGCGGCCGCGTTTTGTTGATCGGCGACGCCGCCCATGCGACGACACCACACCTGGGGCAGGGGGCGGGCATGGCGATAGAAGATGCCATCGTGCTCAGTGAAGAACTGACCGGCGACGGCAGTATTGAGCAAATTCTCCAGCGTTTCATGGAACGCCGTTTCGAACGCTGCAAGTTCATCAGCGAAAGCTCGGTGCTGGCGGGCGACAAGGAAATGCAACACGACCGCGAGTTCGACCGCATCGGCCTGGTCAAGCAAATGCTTGCGCGCACGGCTGAGCCGATCTGATTCGACAGGGCCGTCACCCACAGCAGTTACCACTATAAAAACAAGAGGTTAACGCGATGGTTAGCTCCATGACTGCGACGCTTGCGCGCCGCCCGGTCTGCATGTCTGCACCCTTTGGTTTCTCGTTGGCCGCAGCGTTGGTGCTGTGCAGCCAGGCTGCACACGCCTTTCAGGTGGATACCGGCAATCCGGATTTCAGCCTGCGTTGGGACAACACCGTCAAGTACAGCGCCGCATGGCGCGCCCAGGATCCCAGCAGCAAACTAAGTGAGGGGCGGGTTGCGCTCAATCAGGACGACGGCGATCGGGCGTTCAAAAAGGGCTTGATCTCCAACCGCACGGATATCCTTTCCGAGCTGGACATGTCGTTCAAAAACGTCGGCGCGCGCCTCAGTGGCGCCGCCTGGTACGACACTGAATATCAGCACGACAACGATAACGACGATCCGGCGCGTGCCAACGCCCGTTCCGTAGCCTACGACGAATTTACCGATGACACCGGCCACCTGCATGGCGGTGACGGTGAATTGCTCGATGCGTTCGTGTACTGGAACGGCGAGCTGGCCGATCACGCCACGTCCGTGCGCGCCGGCCGCCACGGCTTGATCTGGGGCGAGAGCCTGTTCTTCGGGGCCAACGGCATTGCCGGTGGCATGGCGCCGGTCGACGTGGTGAAAGCGCAGTCCGTACCCAACACCCAGTTCAAGGAAATCACCCGGCCGGTCAATCAACTGTCGGGGACTTTCCAGCTGACCGATGACGTCTCGCTCGGCGCCTTTTACCAGCTGGAGTGGGAGGAGACGCGCCTGCCGGGTGCCGGCAGTTACTTCTCCACCAGCGACACCATTGGTGAAGGCAACGAACGCTTGATCGTGGGCGCGCCATTTCCCCCATTCCTCGGCGGTAATCCCGGCAGCCCGGCGGCGTTTTTCCACGGCAATGACAAGGAGGCGAAGAGTTCGGGGCAGGGCGGGCTGCAGTTGAAGTACAGCGCGGAAACCGTCGAGTACGGTCTCTACGCGATTCAGTACCACGACAAAACCCCCAAGCTTTACCTCAAGCCCAACAGCGGTGCACCGAATTTCAGCACGGGCCAGATCGGCGAGTACTACTGGGTTTACCCGGAAGACATTCGCGCATTCGGTACCAGTTTTTCGACCACCGTCGATGAGTACAGCTTTGCCGGTGAAGCGTCGATGCGCTGGAACATGCCGCTGGTTTCCAACGGTCAAACCGTCTTGCCGGGCGTTGTCGCCGATAACGATGACGATGCCCTGTACGCCGTGGGTCGTACCGCTCACGTCAACCTCAACGTGTTGGCTTCGTTCGGCCCCAACTTCATTGCCAGGGAATCGGGACTGGTCGGTGAGATCGCCTGGAACCGACTGCTGAGCGTCACGAAAAACCGCGCTGCGCTTGACCCCAACGCCACTGATGACGGCCTCGGATTCAAGATGGTTTACACCCCGACCTACCGCCAGTTTTTCTCCGGCATCGATATCAGCATTCCAATCGGCGTCAGCTATTTCCCGTTGGGCAAGTCGGCCGTTGTCAGCTCCTTTGGCCCGGATAACGGCGGCGACATGAACATCGGCATCACCGCCACTTACCTGGATCGCGTCACCGCCGGCCTGACCTACACGCATTACTACGGCGCCGAGGACACCAACCTCAACGCGGCCAGCCAGTTCAATTACAAGCAATCGCTGAAAGACCGGGACTACCTGGCTTTCTCCGTCAAGACCACGTTTTAAGAGGACTTGCGCATGACCTACAACAAGAAATCCGGAGCCTTCAAGCTCAAAGCCCTTTGCCTGGCACTGCTCGGCAGCCTGGCCATTTGCAGCCAAGTGACACTGGCGGCGACGGCTGAAGACGCGGCCAAACTCTCGAAAAGCCTGACACCCTTCGGGGCCGAGCGCGCCGGTAACGCCGACGGCTCCATTCCCGCCTGGGACGGTGGTTACACCAAAGTCGATCCGTCGTTCAAGGAAGGCGGCAAGCGTACCGACCCGTTCGCGGCGGACAAACCGCTGTTCAGCATTACCTCGAAGAACCTTGCGCAATACGCCGGCAAACTCAGCGACGGCACCAAGGAAATGTTCAAGCGTTTCCCGGACACGTATCGCATCGACGTTTACCCGACACGCCGCACCGCTGCCGCGCCGCAGTGGGTGTATGACAACACCCTGAAAAATGCCACCCGCGCCAAGCTGGTGGATAGCAGCGCCGGCCCGGTACCCGAAGGCGCCTTTGGCGGCATCCCGTTTCCGATCCCGCAAAACGGCGCCGAAGCCATGTGGAACCACGTGTTGAATTGGCGCGGTACCTCGGTGTCGATGCATTTTCGTCACTACCTGATGACCGCCGACGGCAAGCAGGTCATGACCACTGACGGTAAGGCCATTCAGGAGATGCCGTATTACTACCAGGAAGGGACACCGGAGTCCTTTGCCGGTGACTACTGGATGTTCCGACTGCTCAACGTCGGTCCGCCATTGCGCGCCGGTGAACAGATCATGGGCCGTACCAACATCAACGGCGACCTGTCCCAGGCGCACGTTTACCTGACCGGCCAACGTCGCGTGCGCAAGCTGCCGAATGCCTGCTGCGACACGCCGACGCCGGCGACTGCCGGGGTGATGTCGTTCGACGAGTTGAGCGTATTCCAGGGTCGCATGGACCGCTTCAACTGGAAGCTGGTGGGCAAGCAGGAGATGTACATCCCCTACAACACCAACAAAGTTCAGGCCGCTGCCAAACCTGAAGACCTGTTTCTCGCTCACCACATGAACCCGGATTACGTGCGCTGGGAATTGCACCGAGTGTGGGTTGTGGAAGCGGACCTGGCACCGGGCAAGCGCCATCAGTTGCCGAAGGGTCGTTATTACCTCGATGAGGACACCTGGCAAGCCATGCTCGGCGACCGTTGGGACGCCAATGGTCAACTGGCCAAGACCCTGTGGTCGTTGCCGGCAGTACTCCCGGACCTGCCTGCGCAAGCGCAATTGTCTTCGGGCTTTTACGACCTGACCTCCGGCGCCTGGTTTATCCAGAACGTCTACACCGGTCAGCCCGAGCAGTACGGCATCGTGGATCGCTACAAGGCCTCCGAGTTTTCGCCGGCGGCGATGGCGGGTGCCGGGGTTCGTTGAGACGGACCGGATCACGGTTTGCGAATCGTGATCCGGTTTCAAAAGGTTTGTCGAGGTCGGTAATGAACAGATTCTGTCAGGTGATGGGTCGGCTGATGTGCCTTATGGCGTTGCCGTTGTGCCACGCGCACGCCGCTACGGTGGGCGACGCACTCGAAACGCCGGCGATGCAGGCGCCGCAAGCGAAATCTGCGGTGTTGCTGGACCTGGCACGGGCGGGCGCACGGCTGGTGGCGGTGGGTGAGCGGGGCATTGTGTTGCTGTCCGATGACAATGGCGTCAGCTGGCGTCAAGCGGCGGTGCCGGTCTCGGTCAGCCTTACGGCGGTGCAGTTCGTCGACGCCCAGACGGGCTGGGCCGTCGGGCATGCGGGTGTTGTATTGGCATCGCATGACGGAGGTGAGCACTGGGTGGTGCAACTGGATGGCCTGCGTGCCGCACAGCTTGAGTTGGCTGCCGCGCGCCAACAACTGCCTTTGGCCAACGACCAGGATGCCGCCGCCGCGCGTGTGCAAACGGCTGAAAGACTGGTGGGTGACGGGGCTGACAAACCGTTTCTGGCCGTGCAGTTCGTCGACGCCCGACACGGCCTGATTGTAGGGGCGTACGGCCTGGCCTTTCGCACCGACGATGGCGGCTCCACCTGGCAATCCATCGCGGGGCAAATCGATAACCCCACGGGCGCGCATTTGTCCGCGATCACTCAACAGGGGCAACACTGGTTCCTCGCCGGCGAGCAGGGCTACCTCGCGCGCTCCGACGATGCGGGCCAATCGTTCACGCAGTTGGAAAGCCCTTACATGGGGAGCTTTTTCACCGTGCAAATGCGCGACGACGGTGTGCTGCTGGTGGCCGGGTTGAAGGGCAATGCGTTTGCCTCCCGCGACCTGGGCCAGAGCTTCCAGCCTGCGCCGGTCTCGATGCCGGTGTCTTTCAGCGATGCCATCCGTACCGACGACGGCCAGTTGTTGCTGGTCAATCAGAGCGGCGCCTTGTTTCGCACCAACAGCCAGCCCGGTGCAACGCTCGTGCCCTATGGCAAACCGCTCGGCAAGCCCGTGTCCAGTGTTATCCAGGCCGCCGATGGCAGCCTGACGCTGGCGGGTTTCACTGGTTTGACGCGCCTATCGCCGTCAAACGCCAACGCTTCGGAGTGAGGTTATGAAGTCTTTCGACAACGCCACGGCCAGCCTGGCGAATTTCGATCCACGCTCCGGTTCAGTGGTGGAACGCACGCTGTTCAACCACCGCCTGTGGGTCCTGCTGGTGTGTGTGCTGACGACCCTGGTATTGGGTTATCAAGCCACCCGTATCGAGCTCAATGCCAGCTTCGAAAAGATGATCCCCACACAGCAGCCTTACATTGCAAACTACCTTGAGCATCAGAAACAGCTCACGGGTTTGGGTAATGCCCTGCGGATTGTGGTAGCGAACAAGCGCGGCGACATCTACGACGCCGAGTACCTGAAGACCCTGCAGGCCCTGAGCGACAAGCTCTACCTGCTGCCGGGTGTCGACCGTGCGTACATGAAGTCGCTATGGACACCGGCCACGCGCTGGGTCGCAGTGACCGAAGATGGCCTGGATGGCGGTCCGGTGATCCCGGACGACTACAGTGGCACCGCTGCTAATCTCGATGCGCTGCGCCGCAACGTGCAACGCTCCAACGAACTCGGTCAACTGGTGGCCTTCGACCAGACCTCCAGCATCATCTACGTCCCATTGTTGGCAACCACCACCGACGGCAAGGCGCTGGATTACGCGGTGCTGTCCGAACAACTGGAGACCCTGCGCAGCACCTATCAAAGTACCAACATCGAGATTCACATCACCGGTTTCGCAAAAAAAGTCGGCGACCTGATTGCCGGCCTGAAGCAGATCCTGCTGTTTTTCGCCGTTGCGATCCTGATCACCACGGCGGTGCTGTTCTGGTACACCCGTTGTCTGCGCAGTACGGTGCTGGTGGTGTTGTGCTCGCTGGTGGCGGTGGTCTGGCAGCTCGGTCTGCTGCCATTGCTGAATTACCAGCTGGACCCGTACTCGGTACTGGTGCCGTTTCTGGTGTTTGCCATCGGCATGAGCCACGGCGCACAAAAAATGAACGGCATCATGCAAGACATCGGGCGTGGCATGCACCGGGTGGTGGCTGCACGTTTCACCTTCCGGCGCCTGTTCCTCGCCGGGCTGACAGCGTTGCTGTGTGACGCTGTAGGTTTTGCGGTACTGATGCTGATCAAGATCCAGGTCATTCAGGACCTCGCTGTGATCGCCAGCATTGGCGTGGCCGTGTTGATTTTCACCAACCTGATTTTGCTGCCGGTTTTGCTCTCTTATGTCGGCGTGACGCCGCGTGCCGCGCAGCTGAGCCTCAAGAGCGAACAGGCCGAGCAAAGCGGGCAGGCGCGCCATGCGTTCTGGCGTTTTCTGGACCTGTTCACTCATCGGCGCTGGGCCAGCCTTTGCATCGCCATCAGCCTAGCCTTGGCAGCACTCGGCTTTCTGGTCAGCCTGCAACTGAAAATCGGTGACCTCGACGCCGGTGCGCCGGAACTGCGTGCGGACTCGCGTTACAACCAGGACGATGCTTTTCTGACCCGTCATTACGGCGCCAGCAGCGACCTGTTCGCGGTGATGGTGAAAACCCCGGCCAGCAGCTGTGCACGCTACGACATCCTGGCCAAGGTCGATGCCCTTGACTGGCAACTGCGCGCTTTGCCAGGCGTGGATTCGACCAACTCGCTGGCGTTGCTGAACCGGCGCATGCTGGTCGGGCTCAGTGAAGGCAACCCGAAGTGGTACGAGCTGCAGAACAATCAGGCGATGCTCAACATGATCACCGCCAGCGCGCCGCGAGGGTTGTACAACGAAGATTGCAGCCTGTTGACCCTGTACGCCTACCTGACCGACCACAAGGCCGAGACGCTGACCCGCCTGGTTGAGCATGTGGAAAAATTTGCCGCCGAGAACAACACCGACGAGGTGCAGTTCCTGCTGGCGGCGGGTAACGCCGGCATCGAAGCGGCGACCAATATTGTGGTCAAGCAAGCCAATCGCGAAATGCTCGTCTGGGTCTACGGCGCAGTCATTTTGCTGTGCCTGATCACCTTCCGCTCCTGGCGCGCGACGGTGTGCGCGGTGATTCCGCTGATGCTCACCTCCATCCTCTGCGAAGCCTTGATGGTCTGGCTGAACATCGGCGTGAAAGTCGCCACGCTGCCCGTCATCGCCTTGGGCGTCGGCATCGGGGTCGACTATGCGCTGTACGTGATGAGCATTCTCCTGGGTCACCTGCGCCAAGGGGCGAGCCTGTCCGAAGCCTATTACCGCGCACTGGTGTCCACCGGCAAGGTGGTGATGCTGACCGGTATCACCCTGGCCATCGGCGTGGCGACCTGGACATTTTCACCGATCAAGTTCCAGGCCGACATGGGCGTGCTGCTGGCCTTCATGTTTGTCTGGAACATGGTCGGTGCATTGGTGTTGCTGCCGGCGCTGGCGTACTTCCTGTTACCCGCAGGGCGCAATGCGCAGGACGCCGTTGTACCAATGCCGGTGGCCCATAGGGCGGGGGCCGAGCCAGCAGTGGTCGCGGACGTTCATCACCTGCGCCTCAAGGAGCACTGCCATGGTCGCTGATACCTTCGTAAAACCCATCCGTCAGGCCGGTTTGGCGCAGTCGATGTTGTTGCTGCTCGGCAGCTGCCTGCCGGTGTTGGGTGCGGTGTTGCTGGCCCCGGTGTTGCCGCGGATGCAGGCGCACTTTGCTGGCGTCGACGGCAGCGCCGTACTGGTTCCCATCGTACTGACGCTACCAGCGTTGGTGATTGCCTTGCTGGCGCCGTTCGCCGGGCTGATCGCCGATCGCCTTGGGCGCAAGCCCTTGTTGCTGGCGAGCATGCTGCTGTATGTCCTCTGTGGTGTGCTGCCGCTTTGGCTCGATTCACTGCAGGCCATCGTGCTCAGCCGGGCGGGTATCGGATTGGCCGAGGCGGGCATCATGACCTGCTGCACCACGCTGATGGGCGATTACTACAGCGGTGCCAGGCGTGAGCGTCTGTTTGCCTTGCAGATGGTCGCCACGTCGTTGTCGGCTGCTGTGTTCATCGCGTTGGGTGGCTTCCTGGGTCAAAACGACTGGCGCACCCCGTTTGCGTTGTACGCCGTGGGTTTGATTTTCCTGCCACTGATGGCCTGGAAGTTGTGGGAGCCGCAAGCCCGCCCACAAACCGGACAACCCCTGCAGTCGTTGCCAACCGGGAAGTTTCCGTGGCGTGCGCTGATGCCTATGTATGTGCTGTCACTGCTGGCAGGTTTGAGCCTGTTTATCGTGCCGGTGCAGGCCGGTTATCTGCTCAATCTTCTGCAAGTAGATGCCCCGCAACAAATCGGTATGACCATGGGCGCCAACCAACTGGGCGTGCTGATCGGTGCGCTGAGCTTTCGTTTGTTCAGCGGGATGCGTGGGCACCACATGCTGCTGATCGCCTATGTGCTGGCAGGTATCGGCGGGTTGCTGATGGCTGAGGCCTTGACCCATGTGCAGGTCGTGGTCGCAGTGACCATCAACGGCTTGGGCATTGGCTTGATGTTGCCGACGCTGATCACCTGGATCATGGCGCAAGTCAATTTCCATCAACGCGGGCGGGCGGCGGGGTGTTTTACCGCGGCCATCTTCGCCGGCGAATTTATCAGCCCCCTGGCGGTTCTCGCCTTGACCCATGGTGACGCCATGGCGCTGCCCCGTGCGTTAGGGATCGTGGGCGGATCGCAACTGCTGGTGGCGGTGTTTTGCCTGGCCGTACCCAGGCTCGGCGGTCTGTTGCAGCACGCGAATGTTGAAGCCGGTGGCAAGACCATTGGCGACGGAAACTGAACGAGGATTTTCCATGCAAGCGCTTCCTGAATTCAAACGAGTGGTCACCGGCCACGATCAGCAGGGCCAGGCCATCGTCGCCAGTAGCGGACCCACGCCGAACGTGTTCCCGCTATCGGCCGTGCCGGGCACCGTGTTTTACGAACTGTGGAACAGCAGCACCAGCCCGGCTTTGCTCGACAACGCCAGTGACCCAAGCAGCAAGCCCCTGCAACTCAGTCCCGGGCCACAGGGCAGTGTCATTCGCGTGGTGGATATTCCACCGGACAGCGTGCAGAACCAGGTCAGCGCCGAAGATGCCGCGGCGGTGTTCGCTGAAATCGGCGAGTCCCAAGCGGGCACCGGTCAACACGACTCCAGGCATAAATTGATGCACCGCACCGAGACCCTCGACTATGGCATCGTCACCGAAGGAGAGGTGTGGCTGGTGCTGGATAAGGAAGAGGTGCACCTCAAACGCGGCGACGTGGTGGTTCAACGTGGCACCAACCACGCCTGGAGCAACCGAACCGAAGCGATGGCGCGCATGGTCTTCATTCTGCTTGATGGGCGTTTCGCCGCTGAGTTGAGCAATGGCAAGGGAGCATCGGCATGAAACTCGCCACCCTGAAAAACGGCAGCCGCGACGGTCAGCTCGTCGTGGTCTCGCGGGATCTCGCCCGGGCAGTGGATGCCCGTTCCGTGGCGCTCACCTTGCAACAGGCAATCGAGAACTGGAGCACTACCGAGCCTCGCTTGCAGTTGCTGTCGGCTCAGTTGAATGCGGGCGAGGTGGCGGATGCCTTCGCCTTCGATCCCGCCCAGGCGATGGCGCCATTGCCCCGCGCTTATCAATGGTGCGATGGCTCGGCATTTCTCAGTCACGGTGCGCTGATGCAGAAAGCGTTCAACCTTGACCCCATCGACGGGGTCGAAAACACGCCGCTGATGTATCAGGGCGCCGGCGACGATTTCATTGGCGCACGGGACGATATCGCGCTGCCGAGCGAGAGCCAGGGCATCGATTTCGAGGGCGAGTTTGTGGTGCTCGTGGATGATGTGCCGATGGGCTGCGCCGCCGAGGTGGCACAACAACACATCAAACTGATCCTGCAAATCAACGACGTCAGCTTGCGCGCCCTGGCCCCTCGGGAAATGAGGACGGGGTTTGGGTTCTTGCAGGCCAAGCCGTCCTCCAGCTTCGCCCCGCTGGCCATCACACCCGACGAACTGGGCGACGCCTGGCGCGACGGGCGTGTGCATTTGCCTTTGCAGGTGCACTGGAATGGCCAATGGTTTGGTCATCCGCACGGCGGGCAGATGAACTTCAGTTTTGGCCAGTTGATTGCCCATGCCGCGCTCACTCGCAGGCTGCGAGCGGGCACGCTGATTGGTTCCGGTACGGTCTCCAATGCCGACAGAAGCGCGGGATCGGCGTGCATTGCCGAGCGGCGCGCCATCGAGATGATTGAGCTGGGTGCCGCACAAACTGGCTTCATGCGCTTTGGTGACCGCGTGCACATGGATGTCACCGGCAGCGATGGCCAGTCGCTGTTCGGGGCAATCGATCAATGCATCGTTCAGGCCCAAGGCTGAGGAGCGCTTTATGCGTGTATTGATTACCGGTGCCAATGGTTTTGTCGGACGTGAACTCGTGCGCTGTCTGCTGGCGCTGGGCAGCTTGCGAGGGCAGGCCATCGACTCGTTGCTGGTACTGGACAAAGACTTGCAGGGCCTGCCGGAAGATGCCCGTCTTCGTCGTCATTTCGGCAGCGTGACGGATCTGGCCTTGATGCGTCGGGTATTGGCCGACGGCATTGATGTGGTGTTCCATCTGGTGAGTGTTCCCGGTGGCACGGCAGAAGAGCAGTACGACCTCGGCTACCAGGTCAACCTGCTGGCCAGCCTGGAATTGCTTAATCAGCTGCGCAACAAAACCCATCCGCCAGTTTTGGTGTATGCCAGCAGCGTGGCGGTGTACGGCGGTGTTCTACCCGCACGGATGAACGAGACGGCCGAGTTGCGTCCCGAATTGTCCTATGGCACTCACAAAGCCATGGTGGAAAGCGCCATCAGTGATCTAGCCCGTCGGGGTGATGTGGACGGTCGTGTGTTGCGCCTGCCGGGCATCGTCGCCCGGCCCCGCGAACCCAATGGATTGCGTTCGGCATTCATGAGCGACCTGATGCGAGCCTTCGCCGACGGTCAATCCTATCAATGCCCGGTTTCTCCAGAAGCGACGGCGTGGTGGATGTCTGCCCGTTGTTGCGTGAACAACCTGATCCACGCCGCAGAGCTGGATGGCACCTTGCTTGGGGCGCAACGGGTGTGGCAGTTGCCGGTTCTGCATCTGTCGATTGCCCAGGTGATCGACGCATTGGCCGAACGTTATGGGCAGGAGCGCCGCGCATTGATCGGCTTTGTGCCGGACGCCCGACTGGAAGCATTGTTCGGACGTATGCCGCCCTTGAAAACACCGCAGGCGCGCGCTGCAGGATTCAACCATGACCGTAACGCGGCCACGCTGGTGCGCAACGCCCTCAACCCTTCGAATCCCAGACATATGCCGCTGACCGGAGACACCTTTCATGTCGCAGCCAACTAAGCCAAAACGTCGCCTCGTCGACCTCTCGGTCACCCTCGACAACAACCCCTACACCGATCCGCCACCGTTGTTGCCGAAGATCGATTACATGGATCACCAGCAAGGCTGGCCGGAAATGGCCGCGATGTTTCCCGGCTTGCAACTCGAGCAGATGCCGGGAAACGAATCCTGGGCCGCCGAGCGACTGCACATCACCACTCACAGCGGCACGCACATGGATGCACCTTGGCATTACGCCTCGACCACCGATGGCGGACAGCCGGCTTTTGGTATCGATGAGTTGCCGCTCGAGTGGTGCCTGCAACCGGGTGTGAAGCTGGATTTTCGGCACATGGCCGATGGTCATGTGGTGACCGCGGACGAGATCGAAGCGGAACTGGCTCGAATTGGTCACACATTGCAGCCGTTGGACATCGTGCTGATCAACACTCGGGCCGGCGCGCTGTTCGGCCAGCCGGGATATCTCGATGCCGGTGTGGGCATCGGTCGTGAAGCCACGTTGTATCTGCTGGAGCGCGGGGTGCGAGTCGTTGGCACTGATGCCTGGAGTTGGGATGCGCCGTTCAAATATACCCGTGAGCGTTTTGCAGCTGACGGCGATGCCTCGATTATTTGGGAAGGGCACAAGGCCGGACGTGATATCGGTTACGGGCAAATGGAAAAACTCGCCAACCTGGAATCCCTGCCGGCCAGTGGCTTCGAGGTGTCGTGTTTCCCTTACAAGATCAAGCATGCGTCGGCGGGTTTTGTTCGGGCGGTGGCGATATTCGAAGAGTAGGGCGCCTGCGTTAGAAGCAGTCCTCGAACCACCACGATAAGAGAAAACACATGGCTCTTTTGCGTCTGCCTAAAACATTACTGGCGACCGTGCCGCCGCCAAATCGATACTTAGACGAGAGTCCACATAATCGATGACGGGTTGCTTCTGGCCGGTTTCAACCGGTCGCCACCATCAGCTTTGAGTCGAATGCTGCCGTGCTTGATGCAACTACGAACCGAGCAGGCCGACGGCGAAGACACTGATGGCAGCCACGACCAAGCAGGCCTGTCCCTGGCCATCGGCAAGATTGACGGTGGTGTGGAGCATTACACCGGATTCGGTGCCGGGAATAACGTGCTGCGTGCTTACAGTCTGGGCGGTTACTGGACGCACTTCAGTCCCGAAGGTGCCTACGTCGATGGTGTGCTGCAACTCCACCATTTCGATATCGAGGCCAAACCGGGCGATATCGATGAGCTGGACAGCAAGGGCTGGGGTTATACCGCGTCACTGGAAGGCGGCTACCCGTTCCTGATCGATGAAGGTGAAGGCGAGGACAAGTTCGAAAATCTCTACCTCGAACCCCAGGCTCAATTGATCTATTCGCGCATCGACCTCGATGACAGCAACGACATCGCTGCCGACGTGCGTTTCAAGGACGTCGACTCGCTGATCGGCCGCTTGGGCGTGCGCCTGACCAAAGACTGGTTTCGCGAAAACGACAAAGGAGAAACTTTGCGAACCAACGGCTGGCTGCGTCCCAGCGTCTGGCATGAGTTCAAGGGCCAGCCAAAAACCGAGTTTTCTTCGGCCGACGGCTTCGTGCCCTTCGAGGCCGATATCGGCGGGAGCTGGTGGGAGGCCAATTTGGGCGTCGATTATCAGGCGGACAAGAAAGTCACGTTCTACATCTCCGCGGGCTATCAGAAGGCCTTCGATGGTGATAGCCACAGCTACGAGGGCATGCTTGGGGTCAAATACGACTTCTGAACCCTCCGTGGTCGAGGAGGTGCTCAATGACATCAACGGCGACCTGGTGACTTTGTACCGCGTGGTGCAGAACCACCTCGAAGCGTTCGTGCGCCAGTTCAAGTGGGCGCTCCGCTCACGCCAAGTGTTCGGGCGCCGAACGCTACGACCCTGCTCCTGCCGTCCACTGCATGGACCGGCCGTATTGGCAGACCGCCGGCTATGGCGTGGAGTTTCCGTTTGAGGACTATGAACGCGTGGCAGACTTCATGCGCCGGCCCTTTTTTAGTCGTCAAAAACCACAAGCCCAGACGTTCTTTAGGAAGATCCTGGGCTTGTGTTTTCATAGTGTGGCGGTGAAGGGAAGGGGAAGTGGCTGGGCTGAACAGAGGTCGTTTCCTGCGGTCTTTGATCTCGACCGCTGCCTCCTCTACGTCAAGTCAATCGTCACCTTGTCGGCTGCCATCGCCACACGCCGTCAGTTCGTTTTAGCCACCCAGGCATTGAAGCGCTGCTCAAGCTCTTCACCATGGTTGACCCAGAACTCATTGTCGATCGGCATCGCCTGTCCCAGGTTCGTCGGGGCGGTGTTCAGGCGAGCCGCCAAGGCCGGCTCAAGCAATGCAGCGGTTTGCTGGTTGGTCGAACCATAACCTAGCTTTTCAGTATGAACTTTCTGGTTTTCCGGGCGAAGGGAGAACGCGATAAACTGCTCGGCCATCGTTTTGTTCTTGCTGCCTTTTGGGATCGCCCATGAGTCGATGGCATAGATACTTCCCTTCCAGACGATCTGTACATTGGCCCCCGATTCCTGGCCAGCGAAAACCCGACCGTTGAACGCTGTACTCATGACCACATCACCGCTGGCAAGGAACTGCATCGGCTGCGCGCCTGCCTCCCACCATTGGATATCAGGTTTTATCTGGTCAAGTTTGCGAAACGCTCGATCAACCCCCTCCTGGGTAGACAGCACTTTGTAGATGTCGGCATAAGCCACGCCATCGGCCATCAATGCGGCTTCCAGCGTGTACTTGGCCCCCCGGCGCAGGCCGCGTTTGCCAGGAAACTTCTGTGTATCCCAGAAGTCGGTCCAGCCGGTCGGCGCGACCTTGAGTTTGTCAGCGTTGTAAGCTATCGCCATCGACCAGACGAGCAGACCGGCACCGCATTCGGAGAACGTGCCGGGCACGAAGTCCGACGGCTTGCCGAACTGTGCCGTATCCAGATGTTCAAACAACCCCTCGTCACAACCGCGAAGCAGCTCTGGCCCCTCGACCTGTACCGCATCCCAGTTGACGCTGTTGGTGTCGACCATGACCTTGATGCGGCCCATTTCACCGTTGTACTCACTGGCCACCACCTTGTTGCCGGTGGCTTTTTCGAATGGTTTATAGAACGCTTCCGACTGCACGTCCTTGCTCACTCCGCCGAACGAAATCACGGTCATTTCACCCGCCATGACACTCGACGTGATGGCTGTGAGGAACAAGGCTCCGATTGTTTTCTTATTCATGTCTACCTCTAGGATTATTGGTTTTGGCAGATTTGAAACACGCTTGGCAGTGTTCAGGGGGATCACTGACAGCTATCCCATCCCTGACTCTGGGGCCAGTAGAAGGGTGACTCCTGTCATCGGCAACGGTCTGACCGTCGACCGTACTTCAGCACCGGTAATCCTCTCGATCACCGGCAATCAGGCGCAGTGCGGAAGTCCAGGCGAGTTGGTGCAGCTCTTGATCGATCTCGTCATCGGACTGCCGCGCGGTTAATTCGCACACTGCCTCAGGGGGCGTCCGCAGCGGCCGGCCGCCGGCCAGGGCCTGAACCTGGGCCTGGCAAGCGCGCTCCAGAAAATAGATCTGATTGAACGCTTCGGCGATGGACCGGCCTGCGGCGAGCAATCCGTGATTGCGCAGAATCATCGCCATGTGCAAACCCAGGTCTAAAACCAGCCGGTCGCCTTCTTCGGGGTTTAACGCGATACCCTCATAGTCGTGGTATCCAAGCCGTCGGTAGAACTTGAGTGCATGCTGGCTGATCGGCAGCAGCCCCTCTTCCTGTGCGGAAACCGCAATACCGGCTGACGTGTGGGTATGCACGATACAAGCGATGTCGGGACGTGCCGCATGGATCGCCGAGTGGATGTTAAACCCCGCGCGATTGACACTCCCGGGGCCGTGATGTGAGTTCACGGCATTGCCTTCATGATCGATCTTGATCAGATCGCAAGCGCGCATTTCGTGGAACAGCACACCGTAGCGATTGATCAGGAAGTGCCCCTCCTCACCGGGTACGCGGGCGGAGATATGCGTATCGATCAGATCGGTCATGCGAAAGTGGGCGAGCAATCGATAAAGTGCAGCCAGATCGCATCGGGTTTCCCACTCTTCGCTGGAGATCCGGCTACGATCGAATTGATAGCTGATGTCGTGCATTACGCATCCTTGTTCATGGTATGTTTCGACCGAATTGGTCGACCGGCTATGGGGTGATCGTGCAACACCCTTTACCGGGGCACCATGAACAGAAAAGACTTCTGGGCTGCATCACTGTTATGGTCGTTTTACCGATACACCCACCGCAGAACGCCACGCTTGGACGGTTGTTTCTATGATGTTTTTAGACCCCAGCTCGGAGGAGTCGCTGGTCAGCCAGATCGTCACCGGTATCAGCCTGGCGATCAAAGAGCAGCGCTTGCGCCCCGGTAGCAAATTGCCGTCTATTCGCAAATTTTCCCAGACTCACAAAGTCAGCCACTTCACAGCGGTCGAGGCCTATGATCGGCTGGTTGCGCTCGGTTATCTGACACCCGTGCGTAATGCTGGCTTCTACGTGCGCGACATGTCGGGCGGGACGCTTGCCGAGCCACCACCAGCGACAACCGCGACAGACAACGAAGTCGATTTCGACGCCTATCTGCTGCTGCAAAAGGTCTTTCAGCCAATGGGTATGGAACTGCGTCCCGGCGTCGGTTTGTTACCCGAGCAGTGGACCGATCACGAAGGCCTGCAACGCAGCCTGCGTGCCTTAGGCCGTAGAGAATTGAGTGATTTTTCCGGCTACGGGCTCGCCAAGGGTAGCGCACGATTACGGGCCAAGCTGGCTGAGAAACTGGCAGACACGCGCATTGCTGCGCACCCGGAGCAGATCATGTTGACCAGCGGCGGTAGCCATGCGTTGGACTTGGTGGTGCGCTACCTGGTGCAACGCGGTGACAATGTACTGGTCGACGAGCCGGGTTATCACAACCTGTTCCTCAACCTGCATATGCAAGGGGCCAAGCTACTGGGCGTACCGCGCACCCGCGACGGAGTTGACCTTGCCGTACTTGAAGCACTCATTCTCCTTCATCGGCCTAAGGTATTTTTCACCAACACCCGCCTGCAATGCCCCACCGGCACCAGCCTGTCGTTGGCCGTCGCCCATCGACTACTGCAACTGGCGGAAAAATACGATTTCCTGATCGTCGAGAACGACATCTACGCCGACCTTGACCCGACCGGTCAACAGGCGTTGGCCGGCATGGATCAGTTATCGCGGGTGATCTATGTCGGCAGTTTTTCCAAAACCATCGCCCCGGCGCTGCGAGTCGGCTTTATCGCCGCTCACCAGGAATTGATCGACGAAATGGTGCCGCTAAAACTGGTCAGCGGCCTGACTACTTCGGAAATAGCCGAAGAACTGGTACTCGATGTGCTACTGCAAGGACGGCATCGCAAACACATCAAACAGCTGCAAAACAATTTGGCGCACGCTCACGAAACCGCGGCTCGGCGGCTGGAATCCGTGGGAATGGAAATATTTGTGAAGCCACACGCAGGACTTTTTCTGTGGGCTCGCCATCCGCTGATCGAGAATTCCACCGAACTCGCCATGAAGGCCAGGGATGAAAAAATCCTGCTTGCACCTGGGCAATTGTTTATGCCGGATGCTCGAGTAGTGCCCTGGATGCGCTTCAATGTAGCGCATTCGATAGATGACCGGATTTATGAGTTGTTAGCGCGCGAAGCTGACGGACCGCTGGGTCACTGAGTAGAAAATAGTCTCGGCGCAACCCCGTTCAGCCTGAAGTGCTCAGGCTTTTATCGGGCTTGAAATAGGCGTGTGCGAATGACTGCTTCTGGCGGATTCTGTTGAAAAAGTCGGCCATGGTTTCCACGGCAGAAAAATACGCATGTGAGATTGAAATCTTTACTTTTAGCAGAGGCTTCCGGGCTCGGATTTCAGGGGGGATTACCGCGCGACACTAAAGCCGAACAAGGAGTTACGCATCGGACAAGGAACGCTATCAGACACAATCGACGGAAAACATTACGCCAGATGCATCGTCTACTGATAGTTGGGATGCCAACCAGCTAGCATAGGTTTGAGGCAAACCCAAGTCCGGTCAGTGCAATCATCGGCAAGCAAACGCCGCGAAAGGAGCAAAGCCTATGTACTCTTCAACGTTCATCTTTGCCAAAAAGCAGTTTGATGAAGCCTTCCACCGACTCGATCAGGAAATCGCTGCAATCGCAAAATCGATCCCTGGCTACCTTGGCGAAGAAGCTTGGGAGAATCCACAGACGGGTCTCTTCTCCAATGTGTACTACTGGAGTTCTCTCGAAGCACTTCAGGTATTGGTTGAGCATCCCCGTCACCTTGAGGCAAAGGCTGCTCAGGAAAATTGGCTTGCCGGTTATCAAGTCATCATCTCTGAGGTCATCAAAACCTATGGTGACTCCAAGCTTGGCGAGAAATGGCCAATCGCGACAGCTACTTAACCATTCCATCGAGCGGCCGTAATGGGTCGAATAGCGAAGGTCTTGCATCATCGACCTCGATGCCCAAGTACCTGACGGTGCTTTCAAGCTTCGTATGTCCCGGGAAGAGTTGAACTGCTCTCAGGTTTTTTCTCCTGCGATAGATCAACGATGCCTTGGTTCGCCGTAGCGTGTGAGTACCGTACATGGTGGGTCAAGGCCAATGGCTGTCACCCACGCGTTGACTATTCGAGCGTATCGCCTGGTGGATAGATGGTCGCCTAGACTTACCGGATTCATACTTTTATTGTTGTAACCTGGCAGGCGCAAACTTTACTGGCACAAAGCTTGAAGCTACCGCTTGGAAAGGATGCAGGGGATCGAAAGCAAAATTTAAATCGGCCCTACTCAATGAGTCAAAATTCGAAAGCTCAGACTTTAATAACAATGACTGGCAGAATTGTCGTTTGAGCATGGTTGCATTTACGGAATACAAGTTGACGGGGGCTAATGTCAGTGGGGCTGTTTCATTGGGGGTTACCTTCAAAGAAACATTGCTGGTGGGTGCATTTCTCCTTGGTTTCTTCTTTCTTAAGTGTGAGCTGGATAATTTGGATTTTTCCGACGCTGATCTAAGGGAAGTGGATTTTCGTCACTCTGTATTCAAAGGTTGGAGTCTAAGTAATGTCCGGGTAAATGGTGCCCGCATTTGACAATGTCGACCTACGCGAAGCTAGCTTGCACGGACTGAAGCTAATGGAGGCGAAGCAGTTCAAGGGGGCGATTATCTCTAAAAGTCAGGCAGCGATGTTATTGAAAAATCTCGGGCTTACAGTGGCCTGATGTCGACTATACTCGTCAACATATCGCTGCAAAAATATAATAAAACAGATCATTTTCTAAACGGTAAGGTGCTTTTCCAGAGTCGATTTAGGAAACCTACGTAAATCGTTCAGATCAGCCAGTTGGGAAGTTTTTTTTGCTGGCGCGGGAGGAGACGCACATTCCACATGTGCTTAGGGTGGCCGCGACCCGCGTGTACCGCACCAACATTTGTTTGCCTTGTGCGATGTAACGGGGCTTCCCTAGGGGGAATTCGGGCCCAGAGTCTTCGGTGGACATGACCTTTTTTGGTGGTAGGCGGTTTTTGGCAACGTGAGAATGCAAACGGTCTCTCTTCATGGATGGATCAAGATGAAACTGATTCTGGTGGTGCTTGTTATTGGTCTGTTGGCGTTGAAGCTTTCACCTGAATTAAAGTTCTGGGTTGAGGCTCGGCTTTCGAATCCCCAGAGAACCTCTACGGCTGTGGCTGCGCCGAAACCCGTTTCCGTTCGAGTAAAATGCGATGGGCGCAAATATTGCTCACAGATGACCTCGTGCAAAGAGGCCAAAAGCTTTCTGCAAAATTGTCCAGGAGTGGAAATGGACGGCGACAACGACGGTGTACCCTGTGAGACGCAATGGTGTCGATGACGATTCGCCCCGAAAATTCACGATAGCGTTTGCGATGAGCACCACTGTTTTTTATCGGGCAATACCTGCCCTTGTCGCTATAACGGCTGACTTTAGAATGGCAGGGGGGCAGGGCGGGTAAGTCCATCGCTGCCAAAGGAACCGTTGGCCTTTGCTGAATGTTTATTATGGCGATTGTTGGCGTTGCGCGATCGTTAGCTAACCAATGTTTGAGGTGTAACGTTAGTTTAACAGTCAGCTGTGTGCGATAAAAAAGCACAGCACGTAATCCTCCTTTCTATATAGCCAAGTAATATTTGTGAATTGAGTTTCCAGGGTATAAAAAATCCGATTCGAAAACTATTGCCGCCATTAGAGGGTTGGATCATGAGGTTAATAATAAGTTCGTTCTGTATGATGATGGTCTTATCATCTGGCTTTTCTCTGGCGGCTGATTCTCACAAAGAAAGTAACGTAAAAGGCTCTTCGGTTTTGACGGATAGACATGATAAAAATCAACTGCTTGCTGCGGGGTCCGCTGGTCACGCAGGAAGCCCAAAGCAAGCATGCATCTGTGGAGAAACTAAGTTTGAATGCAAGAATGAACAAAAATGTGATTGTGTAAGTAATGCCTGTGAAAATTAATTGACTGTGAGTTATAGATATTGCACTGGCTGATTTGTAATGCAGTGGAGGCTGGTATGACAGACAGGAAACAGGGAGGTTGTAATTTCTGCCTGAGCGTTTTCTAAATCCAGCATCGGCATCTGCAAATCGCTCTTCCAGACCGGATTTTCACGACCTCGCGCGGCTCATCGGCGAGACCCCCGGTCATCATGTCCACTGGCAAACCATGGAGGTAGATATGGAATGCCTAATTTGCGATGCGCCTGCTTCGGATGTCGATGTTGGTGATGATTACCATGAAAGAGCTTGCGCGAAATGCGGACACTATCGAATTACCCATACAGCGCTCGTTTGGATGGAAACCCATGGCTGGCGATTCGACGTGAAGTTGACTCGGGCCTGGCTCGCACATCAACAGGGCTCGGGGCTGGTCCCGACTATTGATTCGCAGCAGGCCAGCGTTCTGATCCAGGTTTAAGCCATCACCGATAACGCCTATCACTAACCCAGGCAGCCCGACCGGGAGGCAATCGAACTAGCTTCCCTGCCGGACCACTGTCAAACCCTACGGGCTGATGTGTTTGAAGAGGCATGGGCCTACAGGTTGCTCGTAGGCTGCACATTCGGAATGAATGTCGACTAATCCTTGCACGAAACTCCCGATACACAGCCCCAATAGTGCCGCCATGACGACATAAGCCCACACACGAACGTTCGTAGCGTGCGCCCATTTTCAAGAGTGGGAGCCAGAGGCGATACCGGTCCAGCGAGTGAAAGTATGTTTGATCACTAGACTGCGGAGCGTTATCACGTTGTGCCGAGGCATACTTTCGATGCTTGAGTCATGATATTTTCAGGATCCCCGCGCAACAGCGACTTACAAAGCAGCCTCTCAAAAGAGTGACTCTGCCAAGATGCATGTCTTCTGACATTTTTGCCTGCGCTTACCTCTCACGGGTTTCTTGCAGCAAACCCAGGGCGTTTTATGCTCTGTTTTCTTGAGGGATATGAATGAAACAGTTTTTACTACTGACGTTATTGTTTATGTTTTTGACTGGGTGCGTGACTTCGCCACCCAGTGATCAAGGCAATATCTGCAGTATTTATCGTGAGTACCCTGACTGGTACGAGGATTCGCTGGAAATGCAGAAGGAATATGGGACGCCTCTGCACGTGGCGTTGGCCATCATGAAGCAGGAAAGCAGCTTTGTGGCTGACGCATTACCGCCTCGCGATTACTTGCTATGGGTGATTCCATGGGGGCGAGTCAGTTCTGCTTACGGGTATGCGCAGGCCCAGGATCCGGTATGGGGTGAATACAAGACGGGGACTGGCAACGGTGGTTCGCGTGACAACTTTGATGACGCGATCATGTTTATCGGTTGGTACGCCACGGGCACGCACCGTCAGCTCGGAATCTCCCAATGGGACACTTACAATCAATACCTGGCTTACCACGAGGGACGTGGTGGCTATAGCCGTAACACCTATCGCAGTAAACCTTGGCTGATGCAAGTAGCACGCAAAGTGCAACAGCAGTCTGAGATCTACAATGCCCAACTCAAGCAGTGTCGCCAGGAACTGGACGACAATCGCAGCTGGTGGTTCTAAAGGCGATGGGGGTTACGAGTTAAACCTGAACGGTCAGATGAGGTTCGGGGTTCCGATGTGTACCGACCAAAAAAAGCCCCGCTCTCCTGGGGAAGATACGGGGCAAAAGAAGTACACATGGAGAGGAAGGTTGGTTTCTTCAAATACAGACTGGGCTGGATTTGAAGTGTCCGTTAAAGGCGTCACCTGTAAACCCCACCTTCACCAACCCTCCTCGAGACGCATTTAAAGCTGGGCGACGGAAGTAGGGAAATTAATAATTATCAAATATGGACATTTGAAGCGGAAACGTCGGTTCAACTTCTGCCGCGTCTGGGTGGGGCTAAACGTCTGAAAGGCAAACGCCACGCGAATGGGCGTGGCGTAAAGTTAGAAGGGATTTCCTGATGTATTAGCGTGATCAGGATAGTTCCAATTCTAGTTTGCCCACGCTGACAGGCAGGGGGTGCGGTGAATTGATTCGGCCTTCCAGCCTGGTCACGAATGCGAAGGCTTGTGCATAGCTGCAGAACGCAACGCACCACCCGTCCATCCAGACATTCCAGCCTTCCGACGTACTCGCTTTTTCGATTTTTATCAGCATCCTGGAATCCCTCCGTGTGGTGGCTTCGCCGCGTCTGGAACGTGGAAAAAACCGAAGTGCGGCATGTGGCCTTTGTTCTGCCTGTCTTGGGTCAAGACACGGGGCAAAACAGCGCACTTGGGAGGAGAGGGCCGCTCTACAAATGCAGATTTACCGGCGATGAACATCCTTAAAAGCCGCCGCCTGCAGGCTTCTGGATAAAATCTCCTCCCAGGTGCATTGAAGGCTCACGGGAGAAGCGTTGGGAAATTAATAATTATCAAAAATAGATTTATGAACGGCGCGGCCGACTGTTACCGCGAGTTGTTGTCAGTCTCCGTGCCAGCATTGCGCCGCTCATTACCGGATGGATTGCCGAGGTTGAGCAACCGTCTTTCCTGCAGAATATTCTGCAGCGCCAGGCGGTCCGACGGTGCCAACTGATGTTCTCGTTCCTTGAGCTCAAGCAAGATCGGGCTGGACCACTGGCGGTAGGTTTTTTCGGCACTACGAATGGGTGACATTGCTTCCTCCTTTATCAGGCTCCTGCCAATTAAGGTGCTGCAGTTCGATACGGAACCCTAGTCGAGGAAGCTTGATGGCGCCAATGCTGGGCGTCGGACTTCAACGCTCACTTCCCCATATCCCTGAAGCGACCGTGCGTCGCACGTATTCGGAAAAGTCGCGCGCTGGCCGACCCAGTGCTTGCTGCACGCCATCGGCCACCGGGGTGTTGCGGCCATCGAGCACGGTGGTGAACAGATGCAACACCAGGTCGATCAGTTGAGGGGGCAGTTGCTCCTGCTCCAGTGCTTGGCGATAGGCTTCGCGAGGGACAGTGATGAAATCGATCCGGCGGTGTGTTGCGCTGGCAATCTCCTCAATGGCTTGTGCAAAAGTCAGGGCTCGCGGGCCGGTCAGTTCATAGAGTCGGTGGCTGTGCCCCGGTTGGGTCAGTGCCGCGACGGCGATTTCCGCGATGTCTTCTGCATCGACAAAGGGCTCGGCGATGTCACCCACGGGGAGCGCCAGTTCTCCTTGCAGAATCGGCTCAAGAAAGTGCGCCTCGCTGAAGTTCTGGCAGAACCAGCTGGCTCGCAGGATGGTCCAGTCGATCCCACTGTTCTGCACGACACGTTCAGCGTGTTCCGCTTCGATTTCACCGCGCCCGGAGAGCAGCACCAATGTGCGGATGCCCTGTTTGACAGCCAGGTCGGTGAAGGCCCGAACGGTTTCCAGCGCACCAGGGACGGCGAGGTCCGGTTGATAGGAAAGGTAGACCGCCTGCACCCCGTCCAGCACGGCATCCCAGGTCGATCGATCTTCCCAGTCAAAGGGTGGATTGGCATCTCGAGAGCCGAGGCGAACGGGTACGCCAAGCGTCTGAAGACGTTCTGTGATCCGCCGGCCGGTTTTGCCTGTGGCGCCGAGTACCAGCACGGTTTCTTGAGAGGTTTTCATCGCGGTCATCTCCATCGGTTAATGTGAGTTATGCTCACGTTTAAAAGATGATAGATGCTCATGTTTATTCGTCAACGCTACGAATTCAAAGACCCGACGGATGGACATCATCTTGGGGGCACGCCTGTGCAGTGCTAAGGTGAGTACATGTCATGTTATTGATCGGGAAGCACGCTCGTGCCCAAAAAGACCATCGAACCCTTGAAGCAGCCAATGGAAGCGGCTCGACGCCGTCCCACCCAGCAACGCAGCCGCGAGCGCCAGGAGCGAATTCTCGGTGTGGCGACACAGTTGATTGCGAGCAAGGGCAGCGACCAGCTCAAAATGAGCGAAATCGCCGAGCGTTCCGACATTTCAATCGGTTCCCTGTACCAGTACTTTCCGGACAAGAGCTCTGTCATCCGCACGCTGGCCGAGCGATACAACGCCGAGAGTCGTCGTTGCATTGAAGAGGCGTTGGCTGCGGTTGAAGATGCGGCCGGACTGCAGGCAGCGTATTCGGGGCTGCTTGATCAGTACTACGAGATTGTTTTTGCGACACCGGTCATGCGCGACATCTGGTCGGCCACCCAGGCGGACAAGCAGCTGTTGCAGCTCGAACTGGAGGAGAGTCGGGTGGCCGGAAGGTTTCTGACAGAGGCGATGCTTCGCGTGTATCCAGGACGCGACGCACAACAGATTGAGGAAGCCGCGTTTCTGATCTGGCACTTGGGCGAGGCGACAATGCGGTTGGCTATCACCTGCGAGCCGCAGGAGGGACGAGGGCTGGTTGAAGCATTCAAGCGCATGTCGTTGCGCGAGATCATGGCACCGGCAATTGTTGAGTCCGACCTTCAGTAACCATTTCGAATTCCAGCTGCCGCCACCGCGTTCACGTGATGACATATCAGCCCAGCGCTATTGCGAATGTGGGCCCCAGGCTGGCGATGATGAACAGAACAATTCTGTTCATCGCATCTCCCTCCAGTAGGGCCCTAAGCGTGAAGACGGTAATTAAACGAAGGGTTGGCCGGTAAAGCCACGTGGCAGTCGCTGCAAGCCTTCCATTGCGGTCAGCCTTTCAGTCCAGGCCGAGCGCCAGTCCGTGAGGATTCGGGCGGTTTTGGTTTTACGCTTCGCGCGTCGGACTGCGTTACGTTCGGCCTTGCGCGCTTCTTTGTAGGCATCGGTGTTGCGGCAACTTCTGCATTTCACGCGATTGAGTTCGCGCGTTGATATGAGGTTGCTGCCCTTGTGACCACAGGCAAGGTGCCCGCTGATTTTGAAGTGAGTCACCATTGGAACGTCTCCTTCGTGTCGTGTGAACGGTTGACCTCACGGGCACGGTGACGTTCGATTGTTTTCAAGCCACAAAAAACCCAGCGCCAGGCTGGGTTGGGGGGGCAAACGCAATATTTGATCAGGCGCACACGCTCACGCGGACCGTGGCATCGCCGATCCTAGGCCTGGGTTCAACCCGCTTTCTCGTACCTTGTGTCCGGATCTGATCATCTGAACCGAGGCAGCGGCCGGTCGACCGGTTGTAGCGAAGACAGCGTATTGCGAATCAGCGGCGTGTCCTTTTCGATGTCGTTCAGGCGATCACGGATCCTCAGCGCGGTTGGATGCCCGCCTTGATGGTCAACCCAATCGGCGATTTCCTTGCACGCCGCTGCAAGGCGGGCCTGACGTGAATCAAGAAGGGTGAGCAGGGTGGTGATGGACTCTTTTTCGGACATGGGAAACACCTCCGTTCAAGAAACCTGATAGGGCAGCAAAAAGCCCGCAGGGAGCGAGCTGACTGCTGATGGGGTCACTGGTCCTTCAGCCTATTGAGTATAGACCCGTTAAAAAATGATGAGCGTCCTTCAGCCTTGTCTGGCTGTGACTTGTGATTTGGCATTCAACTGCAAGCAAACACGCTGGGCGTCTTCTTCAAGATCGTAGCCGTCACCGATGAAACCCTGGGTACGAGTGTCCGCAATTCGGTACCAGACGGCGGCGTCCGGAGGCAGGTGATCGGACTCGCCATCTCTGCGGCCATGGATAATGATCTTGTTGCAACGCTTGACGACGAAAATGTCTTCCATGGCGTCTCCGCTGTTGATTTATGTCAGATCAACTATAGAAGCCATTGGCGATCGTGCAAAAAATACACAGGTCAGTTCGTCGGTTCGGGCGCGGTCAGCATCGTTTCCAAAAACATCGCCAGACCGACTTCCTGGGGCGTGAGGCCTTTACGGGGCCTTGGTTTGGGCAACTCCGCCAGCGCTCCCAGAATGAAGGCATCGAGCACGGCCGGGTGGATGTAGCACTTTCGGCAGACAGCCGGGGTATTGCCCAATTGCTTGGCGACGTTCTTGACCATCTCAACCACATGCCGCTTTGCATCCGGTTCGGTCTCCCAGCGCAATTCACGTAATGTGGCCAACGCGAGTACGCTGCCGGCCCAGGTGCGGTAATCCTTGGCGGTGAAGTCGGCACCTGTGAGCGATTGCAGGTACGTGTTTATGTCAGAAGAACTGACCGTGTGCCGATCACCGTTTTCATCTAAGTACTGAAAGAGATTTTGCCCGGGGATCTCCTGGCAACGCTTGACGATTCGTGCCAAGCGCCGGTCTTTCACCGTGATCTGGTGTTCGATACCGCTTTTACCGCGAAACTGGAAGCGGATCGCACTGCCGTTGATCTCAACGTGACGGCTGCGCAAGGTGGTCAGGCCATAGGAGCGGTTGTCCCGTGCATATTGGCTGTTGCCGATGCGAATCAGGGTCGAATCGAGCAGGGTGATGACCGTGGCCATGACTTTGTCGCGACTGAAGCCCGGCGCGGCCAGCACTAGGTCCAGTTGTTGACGCAGTTTCGGCAAGACCCGGCCGAAATCCCGAAGGCGCCAGTATTTGTCGGCATCCCGCACCTCCCGCCAGCGCGGGTGATAGCGGTACTGCTTGCGACCGCGGGCATCCCGGCCGGTGGCTTGCAGATGCCCACGTGGATCGGCGCAGATCCATACATCGGTGTAGGCCGGAGGCACCGCCAGCGAATTGAGGCGCTTGATCTCATCCGCGTCGGTCATGCGCTGCCCCGTTGGGGCGAAGTAGCAGAACTTGCCCCGCAGTTTTTTACGGGTGATGCCGGGTTGAGTGTCATCGACATAATGCAAGTCGGGCGGCAATACATCGGACATGGTGAGAGTCCTTGCGCTGGAGTCAGTGGCCGTTACTGCGATTGACCCCGCGCCGATGCGGTCGTGCCGTGAGATTCAGGCCAGTACCGCCACCGCTTTGATCTGTGCCCAGAGTTGCTGACCGGGGTGCACACCCAACTGATCCCGGGAATAGCGCGTGATGCGCGCGAGCAACGGAGTGCCGGCCGCATCCAGCCGTATCAGGACATGTGCGGCATTGTCGGCGCTCATTTCGCTGACTACCGTGACCGGCAGACGGTTGAGGATGCTGCTTTGCTCAATGTTATGCAGGCTGAGACTCACATCCCGTGCCTGAACCTTGCAACGCAGTGCATGGCCCGCCGCCATCGGCGTATGGGCCACGCGAATACTCAAAGTGGTGTCCGGCAGTTGCAGGGTCAGCAGCTGATAGTCGCTGTCATACGCACTGACGCACCCTTCGATCACCACGCCCGCGTCATCCCCGAGCGCCAACGGTAAGTCGAGGCGGGCCAGGGTTTGACCAATCGGGCCGCTGGCCAGTGCCTTACCGTTGTTGAGCAGGACGATGTGGTCGGCCAGGCGCGCCACTTCATCCTGGGAATGACTGACGTAAAGCACCGGGATGTCGAGTTCATCGTGAAGGCGTTGCAGGTAAGGCAGGATTTCGCTTTTGCGTTGGGCGTCCAGCGCGGCCAGCGGTTCGTCCATCAGCAGCAGTTTCGGGCTGGTCAACAGGGCGCGGGCCATGCCTACGCGCTGCCGTTCACCGCCCGAGAGGTGTTGCGGGTGTCGGTCCAGCAAATGGCTGATTCCCAACAGTTCGGTGGCATGCGCCATGTCGACCCGGCGCTCGTGCTTCGCAATGCGCTTGAGGCCGAACTCGAGATTGGCCAGCACCGAGAGGTGAGGAAACAGACTGGCTTCCTGGAACACATAGCCCAAGGCACGTTTGTGTGGCGCCACGAAAATGTTCTGTTCGCTGTCTTGCCAGACTTCATCATTGACCTGGATAAAGCTTTCATCAGCCCGCTCAAGGCCGGCGATGCAACGCAGGCACGTGGTCTTGCCCGAGCCCGAGTGACCGTAAAGGGCAGTGACGCCACGCCCCGGCAGTTCCAGATCGACATCGAGGGCGAACCCCGAGTAAGCCAGTTTCAGACGCGCACGAATCATCAATCAACTCCAGCCGATTTTGGTTTTACGGCTGGAATACAGCGCCAGCAAGACGACAAACGAGAACACCAGCATCGCCCCTGCCAGCCAGTGGGCCTGCGCGTATTCCATGGCTTCGACGTGATCGTATATCTGCACCGAGACCACGCGGGTTTTATCGGGAATGTTGCCGCCGATCATCAGCACTACGCCGAACTCACCGACGGTGTGGGCGAAACCGAGAATGGCCGCCGTGATGAATCCGGGGCGGGCCAACGGCAGGATCACGCTGAAGAAGGTGTCCCAGGGATTGGCGCGCAGTGTTGCGGCCACTTCCAACGGTCGGGTGCCTATCGCGGAAAAGGCATTCTGCAGCGGCTGGACCACGAACGGCATGGAATACAGCACCGAACCGATGACCAGCCCTGCAAAACTGAATGTGAGGGTGCCAAGCCCCAGTGACTGGGTGAGTTGACCGATGAACCCGTGGGGCCCGAGGGCCAGCAACAGGTAAAAACCAATCACCGTGGGCGGCAGCACCAAGGGCAGGGCAACAATCGCCCCGACCGGGCCGCGCAGCCAGGAGCGGGTGCGCGACAGCCATAACGCAATCGGAGTGCCGATGATCAACAGGATGACCGTCGTCAGAGACGCCAGTTTAAGGGTCAGCCAAATGGCGGAAAAATCGGCACTCGATAGCGACATTCAGATCTCGTAGCCGTAGGACTTGATAACCGCGGCCGCTTTTGGCCCCTTGAGGTAGTCAACCAGGGCTTTGGCAGCCGGGTTGTCTTTACCTTTGTTGAGGATCACGGCGTCCTGTTTGATCGGGTCGTGAAGGCTGGCCGGAACGATCCAGGCCGAGCCACTGGTGATTTTGCCATCCTTGTAGATCTGCGACAGGGCGACAAAACCCAGCTCGGCGTTACCAGTGGAGACAAATTGGTAGGCCTGGGTAATGTTCTGGCCTTCAACGAGCTTGTCCTTGACCTTGTCGGTCAGGCCCTCTTTGGCCAGCACCTGAGTCGCTGCCAGGCCGTAAGGCGCGGCTTTCGGGTTGGCGATGGACAAATGCTGGTACTCATTCTTTTTCAGCACATCGCCCTTGGCATCGACATAGCCGTCTTTAGCCGACCACAGTGCCAGGGTGCCAACCGCATAGGTGAAGCGCGAGCCTTTGACCGTATCGCCTTCGGCTTCAAGTTTCTTCGGCGTGCTGTCGTCTGCCGAGAGGAACACTTCGAACGGCGCGCCATTCTTGATCTGGGTGTAGAACTGACCGGTCGCACCGAAGGACGTAACCAGTTTGTGCCCGGTGTCCTTTTCGAAATCGGCGGCAATGGCCTGAATGGGTGCGGTGAAATTGGCGGCTACGGCAACCTGCACTTCGTCTGCCTGGGCAGAGCCGAAGGCGAACACGGCAAGCAGGCTTGCGAGGCCGGTGGGGACAAAACGTGAGGCGCGGATGATCATGAAACGGCTCCGTCGTAGGCAAATGCAGCCAGGGGGTTATTCGTTATGTACAAAAATATATAACGAACTGTATGCAAACGGAACGTCGAAAATGCACAAATCACAATTTTGTTGCAGCTGAGCAGGGCGCGTCAGCTGCAACAGGGTGGCGTGTTACCGCCCCAGCAATCTGGCCAAACCTTCCTCGGCGAGGCGTTTGGTCAGTTCTGCGGTGGTCAGCTCAACGCCAAGATTGAACGCCTGCCCGGCCCACAGGGTGCTGAAATCCGCTTCATCCTTGGCGCGCAAAGGCATCAGTGCGCCGCCAGCGAGCGGGAAGGCCGGCGCCTTGGCGCTCATTGGACCCAGTTCGCGCATCGCCCGATTAAGAATGCCCCGCGCCGGACGGCCAGTGAAAATGTTGGTGACCGCCGTCTCGCTTTCCTTGGCGGTGCGCAACGCCTTGTGATGGGATGCGCTGACCTTCGCTTCCGGCGTGAACAAATAAGCCGTTCCGACCTGCACCGCCGAAGCGCCGAGCATGAATGCGGCCGCAACCCCGCGTGCGTCAGTGATGCCACCAGCGGCAATCACCGGAATGTTCACCGCGTCGACGATCAGCGGAACCAGCGCAAAGGTCCCGACCTGGCTGCTCAAGTCATCACTGAGGAACATCCCGCGATGCCCTCCGGCTTCATAGCCCATGGCGATGATCGCGTCGCAACCGTGTTGCTCCAGCCACACCGCTTCTTCAACGGTGGTGGCCGATGACAGCACCTTCGCACCGGTGGCTTTAACGCGATCAAGCAAGGATTTTTCCGGCAAGCCAAAGTGGAAGCTCACGACCTCTGGACGAAGCGCTTCGATCACTTCACACGTGGCGTTATCAAAGGGCGCACGGTTGGAAACCGGCGTCGGCGCCTCGAAGTCGGCACCCAGTTCCTGGTAGTAGGGTTGCAACAGGTTTTTCCATTCCAGCGCACGTTGCTCATCCGCCATCGGCGGTTGATGGCAAAA
Source organism: Pseudomonas sp. C32 (assembly GCF_030417915.1). Lineage (NCBI taxonomy): Bacteria > Pseudomonadati > Pseudomonadota > Gammaproteobacteria > Pseudomonadales > Pseudomonadaceae > Pseudomonas > Pseudomonas sp. C32. The sequence goes on from NZ_JAUHUK010000025.1 coordinate 47,562, forward strand.
GAAATTGACGTTGATAGGGCGCTGGGTGTGTTGGCGAATCGTTTTCAGTTCTTCGCGCAATTGCTCCGTACTCAACATGGCGGCCGGCATTGAGCCGAGACCGCCAGCGTTACTCGCGGCAATGACCATGGAGGAGAGCGTGGCGCCGGCCATGGGCGCCTGGATAATCGGCAGTTCGATCCCGAGCAGGTCAAGAATGCGGGTATCTGGCCATTGGTTCATGTGCAGTGTTCTCCGACGTTGAGTTCGGGCTGGGACGGTGGAGCAGGATTTGTAACGCAACGACTGGTGCAAGGCCAGTCGTGATTTCGCAATGCCCTACACCTCACGGTAAGTCCAGCGCCAGCGACTCGCGCTCCAGCAACTGACGTTTGCGCTCGACGCCCCAGCGATAGCCTGACAGATTGCCGTCGCTGCGCACCACGCGGTGGCATGGAATCGCCACGGCCAGGCTGTTTGCGCCGCAGGCTTGAGCCACGGCGCGAACCGCTTTTGGCGACCCGATGCGCTGAGCGATATCGGCGTAGCTGGCGGTGCTGCCAACGGGAATCTCGCGCAGCGCTTGCCAGACCCGCTCCTGAAACACTGTGCCGCGTACATCCAGCGGCAAGTCCAGGCCCATCGCGGGCGCCTCGATAAACCCAACGACCCTGGCGATCAGTTGCTCGAATGCAGGGTCGGCGCCGATCAGGTTGGCGCGCCGAAACTTGTCCTGTAGATCGCACACCAGTTGATGAGGATCATCTCCAAGCAAGATCGCGCACACCCCGCGCTCACTCTGCGCCACCAGAATCGCACCCAGCGAGCACTGGCCGACGGCAAAACGAATGTCGTTGTTCTGCCCGGCCGCACGATAATCCCCAGGCTTCATACCGAGCAGTTGATCAGCCGCTTCATAAAAACGGCTGTTGGAATTGAAGCCTGCTTCATAGAGCGCATCCGTCACCGAACTGCCCTCGGCCAGATGTTCCCGAACCCTGCGAGAGCGGTGGGCCGTGGCGTAACCCTTGGGGGTCAGGCCGGTGACGGCTTTAAACACCCGATGAAAGTGGAAACTGCTCAGGCCCGCCGCATCGGCCAGTTCGGCCAGTGCGGGAAGTGTGGTCGCAGATTCGATCCGGCGACACGCAGCCGCCACGGTCGCGGCATGTTGCGCGGCGACCTCACTCTGATCCTTTGCCGCGCGCTTGCTGGGTCGGTAACCGGCTGCCTGCGCCTGTTCGGCCGTGTCGAAGAACTCGACATTCTGCGGCTTGGGCAAACGTGCCAGGCTGCTGGGGTTGCAATAGATGCCCGTGGTTTTGACCGCGTAGACAAACTGCCCATCGGCCTTCGGATCGCGTGCGACAACGGCAGCCCAGCGCGGATCGTTTTCGGTGTTGATCGGGTTCGATTGACTGGCCATGGTTCATGTCCGTTGAGGGATTTCCTGCACGTTAACCGCGTGACAACCGCATCGCACTCCGGCGCTTGCGGTCGAATTCGAAGCGTTCATCCCGCCGTGCGGAACGTAAAGTTGATGCGTTGCTCACCCAGCTGCGGATGGGTTCCGTCCTTGATCGGCAGCACGCCGTGGTAACGCAGGCGATCGACACCGCCCCACACCACGATGTCGCCGTGCAGCAAGGGAATGCGCTGGCTTTTATCGCTGCGCTCAAAACCGCCGAACAGGAACATCGCCGGCAAGCCCAGCGATACCGAAACGATGGGCGCAGCGAAGTCTTGTTCGTCTTTGTCCTGATGCAACGACATCTTCGAACCGGGGACATAGCGATTGATCAGGCAGGAATCCGGCACAAAATCAGCAAATCCTGCCTCCCGTGCTGCCGCTTGCGCCAATTGCAAAAACACTTCGGGCATTGCTGGCCAGGGCTTGCCCGTCTGCGGATCGTGACGGGTGTAACGGTAACCGCTGCGGTCAGTGGTCCAGCCGAGCGTGCCGCAACTGCTCAGGGCAACCGACATGGTGAAACCGCCCGGTGTGACCATCTGACGAAACGCCGCGGCAGCCAGCACGATTTCCAGAGCGGGCAGTACGCGGTCCAGCCACGGCAGGGCGAACCCTCTCAACACGCAGGACTGTTCGCCGATCTGCACGCACTTGGGCTGTTGCTCGGGTTCGGCATCGGCAAACAGGTCGAACGTCTGCGGGTTCATGGGCTCATAACGCATCGTGAAAACATCCTGATGCAAACAGCGCTCCGGCACTTGCGGTCGAATTCAGCTGGGCACTGATTACAACGCTTTGCTGACGCTGATTTCGCTGATCACATCGTCGCCAGCGCCATGGAGAGCGGCCAGTGCTGCCTTGGCTTCTTCTTCGGTGCCGTTTTCAAGCTGGGCAAACTCGAAACGGCGTTCGCCATTGAGTTTGTATTTGATGACGTATTTGGTCGTTTGAGCCACGGTGATGTCTGCCTTTTTAAATCGGGTCCGTCACTCAGCTCAGCTTCGTGCTGGAGCGGCGGATGATCTTGATCGAATGAGTCAGCGTCGGTTTGCGGGTCACGCTGATCGGGCGACGGTTGACCGTGTCGATCGTGATGTTCCAGAAACCGGTGCTCGGCGCGGTGATGCGGGCCGGGAAAGTATCGAACGCACCGCCGTGATAGGTATGACGACCGCCATTCTTGAAGCTGCGGAAGTTGGCGTCGTTCATTAAACGGATGTTGCAGGTTTGGGAGCATTGAATGACGACGATGTCGTCTTCGTTGAGGTGCTCGCGCTGGTGGATAAATTTCATGGGGCGCCTCCAGAAGGGCTTTTTCTACAAAATCAAAACGATAGCATGGGCGATTTGGCGCGCAGTTTATCAGCCCGTACAGCTAATTATCCGGCCGGGAAGGGCTACCGAGGCAATAAAAAACAGTTATTACGCATCCCAAGCGCAATCTCCCGGAGAAAAACGGTGATTGCGCTGTCGGAGGGTCTTTATTGGAGGTTTTGTATGAAGTGGGGTTTTTGGGTTCTGCCGCTGGCTTTGGCGATGAGTGGTTGTGCAAGCGTCTCCGATATCAACGAGACGATGCCGACCATGAACGTGATTTCAGGCAAGAAGCCCCATGAATACTCCGAATGCCTGAGCAAGCAACTGGCCGAAAGCCGGGGTGCCTTGCAAGTCGAGCGGCATAAGGACGGGGAACGGGTGATCGTACCGCAGAAGTTTTCGTCGGGGCCGTCCGCTGTTATCGATATCGAAGAACGCTCCGGCGGCAGCAGCATCAAGCTGCACGAGAGCATGTCCAATGTGCCGGTGCGTCCACGAGATGTCAGCGATGCAGTGAATGCGTGCATCTCCGGCTGATAGAATGTCGACCGTTATCGATGCCGTCGAAGCGAGGCTTGGACGGCATTGTCATTTCTGGAGTCGGGCATGAAGCGAGAGCGGGTACGGGAGCGGCATGCAGAGGGTCATATCTCTGCCACCCATGTGATTCAGAATCCGGCGAACCCGGGGGAGTGGATCGTGTTTTTCAAGAAGAGCGCCGGGCGCAGCTTTTTTCTGGTCGATGAGAACGACGAAGTCGAGTCCTTCGTCAGTCTCGACGAGCTGATCGAGACCGTGCGCGGGCTCGGGATCAAATTCGCCGAAATTCACATGTAGGGCAGGGCGGCCTACTTGCAGACCACCACGACGCTGCGGTTCTTGAAGTTGCCCACATCGGCGCCGAGGGTCTTGTCGCTTTCCTTGAGTGCTGGCGTGCCATCGGTGCCGACAATCTGGTACCCGGTACCTGCGCAGGAGGCTTCGGCTTTCTCGTAGCAGGCGGCCCAGGAGTTGGCCTCCCCGGAGCAATCAATGGCCAGGCCCTGCTCGCCATTGTTCAGGTACATCTTTTCAGAGGTGGCGCAGCCGCTCAGGGCCAGTATTGCGATCAGTGGCAAAAATTTGGTCATGTCGTGGTCGTCGTCAAGGTGGGGGCAAGGCTGTGACAGCGCCAAAGTCAAAAGGTTATAGCCAAAGGCCACTTCGGCGCGGGTATTTCATAAAAAAGCCCTGCGCATGGGCAGGGCTGTGGGCGTGTCAGGCCTCTATCAGTTCTTGTCCTTGCCGCGTCGCGTGGGCTCTGGATGTTCGAGCTGCAACACCGATGCCACTTCGATCGCCATCGCTTCGGAAGGGAAAGGACCGGCGATATTCTCGCCGCCGACGCTGTCTACCCACCATTGACCATCTTTTGCCTTGTTGATCAGGAACCCGTTGACGCTTTTTTCTGCCGACATCTATTTGCCTCGTTGTCTGGTTCAATCGCGCCATGATAGCGCCAAATGCACCGAACCGGTGCTGACCCGCGCAGGGTGGGCGTTTTTGTTATTTGATGTCAGTGCAAATCGGCGAGTCTCTGCTAGGGTTGCGCAGCCGTCTGCTAAACCTGCGGGGAACTATCCGGGCGAATATTTCTCTATGTTGACATCGGTTAGCCAGCGCAGGGCATTGTAAGGTGCTCACTGGCTGATTAGACTGCGCCGAAACTCGTACACACAGCCCTTTCAAGGACTTTTATGATCAAGAAATGCTTGTTCCCAGCAGCCGGTTACGGTACTCGCTTCCTGCCAGCGACTAAAGCCATGCCTAAAGAAATGCTGCCGGTGGTGAACAAGCCACTGATCCAGTACGGCGTCGAAGAAGCACTGGATGCCGGTTTGACCGAAATCTCCATCGTCACCGGTCGCGGCAAGCGCGCCCTGGAAGACCACTTCGACATCAGCTACGAGCTGGAAAACCAGATCAAGGGCACCGACAAGGAGAAATACCTGGTCGGCATCCGTCGCCTGTTGGATGAGTGCTCGTTCTCCTACACTCGCCAAACTGAAATGAAAGGTTTGGGCCACGCGATCCTGACCGGTCGCCCACTGATCGGCGACGAGCCGTTCGCCGTGGTGTTGGCGGATGACCTGTGCGTCAACCTGGAAGGTGATGGCGTACTGAAGCAGATGGTCAAGCTGTACAAGCAGTATCGCTGCACGATCGTCGCGATCATGGAAGTAGATCCGCAAGAAACCAGCAAGTACGGTGTGATTGCCGGCGACCTGATTGGTGACGACCTGTACCGCGTGCGCAACATGGTCGAGAAACCAAAGCCGGAAGATGCCCCGTCGAACCTGGCGATCATCGGTCGTTACATCATGACGCCGGATATCTTCAGCCTGATCGAACAAACCGAGCCAGGCAAAGGTGGCGAGATCCAGATCACTGACGCCCTGATGAAACAGGCGCAGGATGGTTGCGTGATTGCCTACAAGTTCAAGGGCAAGCGTTTCGACTGCGGCGGCGCCGAAGGCTACATCGACGCGACCAACTTCTGCTTCGAGAACTTCTACAAGACAGGCAAGGCTTACTGATAGCGCCTTGGTTGCTTGTACTGAAAAAATAAACTCACGCTGTGTAAAACATAGGTGAGACTAAGAAAACGTCCCGACTTGTTCGGGGCGTTTTTTTTGCGCGTCGAAAAAAACCTTTCAAATATTGATGTCACCCATTGCGCGAGACTAATAGCTAACTCGTTTAAAATGCTGGCAGTAAATTATTTGTTTTGCTGGGCGCGTGTGTTCGCAAAAAAGGGTTGGCGTAATTTTATTAAGGTGTTTTTTGTTGTTTGTCTCCTGTTGTCTGAAGGCTTTTTCATACATTTTGCATGTGTCTATTTCCATTTGTAACGTGGATATAATATGAAATGATTTACGTATTGAATTGCAGTGTGCCGAAGTTTTAGAAATAAATTGTTTCCCGAATGATAATTTATTTCTCCGTCGCTGGTGACGGTTCGAGGTGTACATGGTGTTCGACGTTATTGTCGTGGGCGCAGGAGCAGTTGGTGGCTCAATTGCTTATGAGCTATCAACACGAGGTCTAAGCGTATGTCGCATAGGTGAGACGGATCGCAAAAATGCAGCGTCAAAAGCTGCGGGCGCGATGAATGGATGTTTCGGGGAGGTAACAAGCGGTCTGCTTTCGAGCGATTATGGTCGATTAAAACTAGATATGGACCGACAAGCCCAGTTTCTATGGTCAAGTTGGGCGGAGCGCTTGGCAATTTCCTCAGGCGATTCTAGTTCGTTATTTACCGCTATCGGGACTCATGTGTTGCTCAATTCCGCTGGCATGGATGAGATAGGCAGCGTTGACTACGACACCAAGGAAGTGCGCAGGAAAGGTTTCACGAGCGCAATGAAAATGCCTCGTGAATTTTTTGTGTGCAGTAAGGAGTTTTACCCATGGCATTAATAAGTGAGCCGACACTCTGCGGAGCGAGATCAAAGCGTTGGTTAGGCCTAAGCGTGCTGATGCTGCCTGTACTCCTGGTGACAGTTGACAATACGGTGCTTGGATTCGCGTTGCCAAAAATTGCCGAGGCTCTGGGTCCGAGCGCTAGCCAGCAGTTGTGGATGATCGATGCTTATTCGCTGGTACTGGCGGGGTTGCTGGTGTCGATGGGTAGTCTGGGAGATCGAGTCGGTCATCGTAAGTTGTTGCTGGCAGGGTCATTGGGTTTTGCGATTGTGTCGGTGCTAACCGCGTATTCCGATACCTCAACGCAACTGATTGCCGGGCGAGCTTGTATGGGCGTTTTCGGTGCAATGCTGATGCCCTCAACGTTGGCCTTGATACGTTCGGTGTTCGAGGACCGAGAAGAACGCAGACTGGCAGTCGCGATCTGGGCAACGACGTTGACGGTTGGCTCGGCACTCGGTCCTTTGGTGGGCGGTGTGTTGCTGGAGTTCTTCAGTTGGGGGGCGATTTTCCTGTTGGCGGTGCCCGTGTTGGTGCCGCTGCTGATACTGGGCCCAATGTTGTTGCCCGAATCTGAGCGAGACGCTTCAGGACCACTGGATCCGCTTAGTATCGTGCAATCGATGGTTGCCCTTGGTGCCATCGTTTATGGCATTAAACACAGCGCGAGTAATGGTATCGACTGGATGACGCTGACAGCGTTAGCAGTAGGCGTAGTTGCGGGCTGGATGTTTGTGCGTCGACAGTTATGTTTGCCAGTGCCGCTGATGGACCTGGCTCTGTTCCGCAGTGGCACCTTTAGCGGCTCTGTCGCGATCAATTTGATGAGCCTCGCGTTTCTCGTCGGCTTCGTATTCTTTACCACTCAGTTTCTGCAGATCGTTCTTCAGATGTCGCCCTTGAGTGCTAGCCTCGCGTTGATTCCTGGTCAGGTCATGGCGATTGTAGTGGGGATGGCGGTCGTGCCTGTCGCACAGCGATTACAGGTGCATGTGCTGATACCGATTTTGATGGCGTTTGCTGGAGCGGCGTTTTTGCTGGTCGCCAGTATGGGCAGTAGCCTGACCGTTTTAGTGGTGGCTTTTGCCTTGCTGAACATTGGCGTGGGCGCGATCGCGACGGTATCCAATGATGTGATTTTGTCATCCGCACCAACAGCAAAGGCGGGCGCCGCGTCTGCCATTAGCGAAACGGCATATGAAGTGGGTGTGGTTTTGGGGACGACAGTGCTCGGCGGTGTCGTTACGGCCTACTATCGCGGCGCATTGCAGCTTCCGGGGATTCTGAGCGAAGAGCAGATGATGCTGGCGAGTGAGACGCTGTCTGGCGCCTATCATGTGGCGGCAGGTTTGAAGGGTGATCAAGCAAGGGAATTGATGGCGCAGGCGGGAAGGGCATTCGAAGGTGGGATCGGTTTGGTTTCGTGGGTGACGTTCGGCTTGGCGCTCACGGCGATTTTGATGGCTTGGCGCACTCTGCGGCCATCGAAAACGCAATCTGCAGAGGGGCATTGATCGAAAACGAAGATTGGGCTGCGCATTTCTGCACAATGCTTGCTCCGTGGGCGTCCGCAGGTATGCTGGTCACCTGCCAAGGAGATTGAAAATGGCCTACGATTTTGACCTTTATGTGATTGGTGCCGGTTCCGGCGGTGTGCGGGCGGCGCGGTTTGCGGCCGGGTTTGGCGCGAAAGTGGCCGTTGCGGAGAGTCGTTACCTGGGCGGTACCTGTGTGAACGTCGGCTGTGTGCCGAAGAAATTGCTGGTGTACGGCGCGCATTTCGCCGATGACTTCGAGCAGGCCTCGGGTTTTGGCTGGACGCTGGGCCAAGCGCAGTTCGACTGGCCGACGCTGATCGCCAACAAGGACCGTGAGATCAATCGCCTCAACGGCATCTACCGCAACCTGCTGGTCAACAGTGGCGTGACCTTGCATGAGGGGCACGCGAAGATCGTCGATCCGCATCAGGTCGAGGTCAATGGTGAGTGCTTCACCGCGAAAAACATCCTGATCGCCACCGGCGGCTGGCCGCAGATCCCGGAGATTCCGGGGCATGAGCATGCGATCAGTTCCAACCAGGCGTTCTTCCTCAAAGAACTGCCCGAGCGAGTTCTCGTTGTGGGTGGTGGTTATATCGCCGTCGAGTTTGCCGGGATTTTCCATGGCCTCGGCGCACAAACCACGCTGGTGTATCGCGGTGAGATGTTCCTGCGCGGTTTTGACGGTTCGGTGCGCAAGCATTTGCAGGAAGAGCTGACCAAGCGGGGCATGGACCTGCAGTTCAACGCGGACATCGAGCGCATCGACAAGCAGGCTGACGGCAGCCTGAAAGTCACGCTCAAGGATGGTCGCCAATTGGAAGCCGATTGCGTGTTCTACGCGACCGGTCGGCGTCCGATGCTGGACAATCTCGGGTTGGAAAACACCGGGGTCAAACTCGACAAGAAAGGCTTCGTCGAGGTCGATGATCTCTATCAGACCGCCGAGCCGTCGATCCTGGCCTTGGGCGATGTCATCGGTCGCGTGCAACTGACGCCGGTGGCGCTGGCCGAAGGCATGGCGGTTGCGCGACGCCTGTTCAAACCTGAGCAATATCGTCCCGTAGATTACAAGTTGATCCCGACGGCGGTGTTCAGCTTGCCGAATATCGGCACCGTCGGCCTGACCGAAGAGGAGGCTCGCGAAGCTGGCCATGAGGTGCAGATTTTCGAGAGCCGTTTCCGCCCGATGAAGCTGACCCTGACTGAATGTCAGGAGCGCACCTTGATGAAACTGGTGGTGGATGCCAAGACCGACAAGGTGCTGGGTTGCCACATGGTCGGTCCGGAGGCCGGGGAGATCGTTCAGGGCCTGGCGATTGCGTTGAAGGCGGGCGCGACCAAGCGCGACTTCGACGAGACCATCGGCGTGCACCCGACGGCCGCCGAAGAGTTCGTCACCATGCGTACGCCGGTCGCCGGTTAATCGTCTTTGGCTGCGTCTGGCGTCGTCGCAATGACGGCCGCCAGACGCACGCTTTCCTCCAGGTCTGCCTGGGCTTTGGTCAATTCAAATTCCAATGATTTGTTGATCTGCGACTGCTCATCGACATTCTGTTTGAGCGCCTGACTTTCCAGCAGGGCGATGCGCAAGCGTTCCTGGAGGAGGGTGCGCTCGCTGTCTACGCGGGTTGTCTGCTCCAGCAGTTGATCCTGACGGGTATTGCTTTGCTTTAGCTGCTCCTGCATCAGGCTCAGCTCTCGCAGCGTGCCGCGGTTTTCAGTCAACAAGCGCTCGTTGTCACGGTGCAGCTGGGTGATTTCGTCCTGGCGGACGAGCGCGCTCTGCTGCGCCTGACGCAATTCCATCTGTAGCTGTTGCACCTGGCCTTCGTGGCGACTCAGCTCTTGCTCACGCTGCTCCTTGACCGCGTTGCGATAGTGCTCCAGCGCCTCGCGGGCATGCAGGTGTTTCTCTTCAAGGGAGCGGATCTGCTCGTCCTTGTCTTGCAGGCGCAACTCGAAATCGGTCAGGGCCTGGTTCAGGCCGGCGTTGCGCGATTGCTCCGATTGCAGCAGGGCGCGGGTTTCTTGCAGGGCTTCGGATTCCTGGGTCAGTGCCAGGCTTTGAAATTCGTATTGTTGCTGCAGCTCAGTGTTGTTGTCTTTTGCTTCGGCCAACTGGGTTTCCAGGTCTTTGCGCTGTTGCTCGAACTGCTCGCGGGCCTGATCGATAGGCTCTTGCGCCTGCTCCTTGAGCCGTTGCGCCAGTCGCGCGACCAATGCCAGCAGCTCATCGTCAATCGGCGCTGACGGTTCTTCAGTGATTTCGACTCGGTCATCCAGCTCTTTGAGATAGCGATGGATCGTGGTTTTCGACCCGGTATTGCCCATCTCGATCCGTACCGCATCAATGCTGGGGTTTTCACCACGAGCGAGGATTGCCAACCGGGCAGCCTGAACTACCGCTTTATTTACGCCGCCACGTGCCATGAGATCTCCTACGATTTATAACTGTGGTACATACCATTTCAATACACATTGTACCATTCAAACTAAAAAGTTAAATACTGAATGTAATTGACACGGGATATACTGATATTACCCCTTGTCATTCCTGATTTCGTGGGTTCAAGGCTTTATTCCAGTACACAACGCACTCTGTAGGAGCGAGCCTGCTCGCAAAAAAACCGAGAGCGCCGCAGACCCAGGTGATGGTGTTTTTCAATGAGCGATATCGAGCGTTACCTGCAAGCCGCGACACGCGACAACACCCGGCGCAGCTATCGGGCGGCCATCGAACACTTCGAGGTGGCGTGGGGCGGGTTTCTGCCGGCGACCAGCGATAGCGTGGCGCGTTATCTGGTCGCCCACGCCGGGGTGTTGTCGATCAACACCCTGAAGCTGCGCTTGTCGGCGTTGGCGCAGTGGCACAACAGCCAGGGCTTTGCCGATCCGACCAAAGCGCCAGTGGTGCGCAAGGTGTTCAAAGGCATTCGGGCGCTGCACCCGGCCCAGGAGAAACAGGCTGAGCCTTTGCAGCTTCAGCATCTGGAACAAGTGGTGGCCTGGCTGGCGCAGGAAGCGCAAACCGCGAAAGCCGAAAATGACCGTCCTGCGCTGTTGCGCGCCAAGCGGGACACCGCATTGATCCTGCTGGGGTTCTGGCGCGGCTTTCGCAGTGACGAGTTGTGCCGGCTTCAGATCGAACACGTGCAAGCCAGCACCGCTGTCGGCATCACGCTGTACCTGCCGCGCAGCAAGAGTGATCGCGAGAACCTCGGCAAAACCTATCAAACCCCGGCATTGCAGCGACTGTGCCCGGTGCAGGCCTATATCGACTGGATCACTGAAGCGGCGCTGGTACGCGGGCCGGTGTTCCGCGGCATCGACCGCTGGGGCCATTTGAACGAAGAAGGCCTGCACGCCAACAGCGTGATCCCATTGTTGCGTCAGGCGTTGGAGCGCGCAGGCATCGCCTCCGAGCATTACACCAGCCACTCGCTGCGCCGTGGTTTTGCAACGTGGGCGCATCAAAGTGGATGGGACTTGAAGTCGCTGATGAGCTACGTGGGCTGGAAGGACATGAAGTCCGCCATGCGCTACATCGAGACCAGCCCGTTTCTGGGCATGACGCGACTCGAAAAACCTGTCGCACCGTAAATTCAGTTTTCTTCTATTAATAACGTTGGCTAATAGCCAAAGCCAATCAGCAGCATCAGGTTTGCCAATGAGCTATCGAGCGATTGGATAGGTAAAGTTCTTTCCATCAACTTCTTAACCCCTGACGGAGAGTCAACGATGCCTATCATCAACAGCCAAGTTAAACCTTTCAAAGCTGACGCCTTCAAAAACGGCGACTTCGTAAAAGTCTCGGACGCTGACCTGAAAGGCAAGTGGTCGGTCGTGTTCTTTTACCCAGCCGACTTCACCTTCGTTTGCCCAACCGAACTGGAAGACCTGGCTGACAACTACGACGCGTTCCAGAAGCTGGGCGTCGAGATCTACAGCGTGTCCACCGACACTCACTTTGCCCACGCTGCCTGGCACAACACTTCGCCAGCCATCGGCAAGATCCAGTACACCATGATCGGCGACCCGACCCACGCCATCTCCCGCAACTTCGACGTACTGATCGAAGAAGCTGGCCTGGCTGACCGTGGCACCTTCGTGATCAACCCTGAAGGCCAGATCAAGATCGTTGAACTGAACGATGGCGGCGTAGGCCGTGACGCTTCCGAGCTGCTGCGCAAGATCAAGGCTGCCCAGTACGTCGCTGCTCACCCGGGCCAGGTTTGCCCAGCCAAGTGGAAAGAAGGCGAGGCCACTTTGGCTCCGTCCCTGGACCTGGTCGGCAAGATCTAAGTCTGTGACGCGCTTCATCAGGGCGGACATCCGCACCTTCTAAGCAAGCTGCACCGCCCAATAAAAACGCCCGGGCGAGATTCGCTCGGGCGTTTTTTTGTCTCAAGAATTCAAGGAAATCGCCCGTATGTTGGACACCAATCTTAAAACCCAGTTGAAATCGTACCTGGAACGGGTCACCCAGCCGATCGAGATCGTTGCTTCCCTCGACGACGGTGCGAAATCCCAGGAAATGCTCGAACTGCTGAAAGACGTTGCCAGTCTTTCCACTCAAATTACGTTGCTCGATAACGGTGACGATGCACGCAAGCCATCGTTTTCGATCAACCGCCCGGGAGCCGACATCAGCCTGCGTTTCGCCGGTATCCCGATGGGCCACGAATTCACTTCGCTGGTGTTGGCGCTGCTGCAAGTCGGCGGCCACCCTTCGAAAGCCAGCGCTGAAGTGATCGAACAGATTCGCTCGCTCAAAGGCGAGTTCACCTTCGAGACGTACTTTTCGCTGTCCTGCCAGAACTGCCCGGACGTGGTCCAGGCATTGAACCTGATGGCCGTGTTGAACCCGAACATCCGTCACGTCGCCATCGACGGTGCGTTGTTCCAGGCGGAAGTCGATGAGCGCCAGATCATGGCGGTCCCGAGCATCTACCTCAACGGTGTGAACTTCGGTCAGGGGCGCATGGGCCTGGAAGAAATCCTCGCCAAGATCGACACCAGCGGCATCGAACGCCAGGCCGAGAAGATCAGCGCCAAAGAAGCCTTTGATGTGCTGGTGGTCGGCGGTGGCCCGGCCGGTGCGTCGGCGGCGATCTACGCAGCGCGTAAAGGCATTCGTACCGGCGTCGCAGCTGAGCGTTTTGGTGGGCAGGTGCTGGACACCATGGCCATCGAAAACTTCATCTCCGTGCAGGAAACCGAGGGACCGAAACTGGCTGTCGCGCTTGAAGAACACGTCAAACAGTACGACGTGGACATCATGAACCTGCAACGCGCAGACAAATTGATCACGGGCAAAGCAGGTGAATTGCACGAAGTTCACTTCGCCAGCGGCGCGAAGCTCAAGGCCAAAACCGTGATCCTCGCGACCGGTGCGCGGTGGCGGGAAATGAACGTCCCGGGTGAACAGCAATACCGCAACAAGGGCGTGGCGTATTGCCCGCACTGCGACGGTCCGCTGTTCAAAGGCAAGCGCGTGGCGGTGATCGGCGGTGGCAACTCCGGCGTTGAAGCGGCTATCGACCTGGCCGGTATCGTGTCCCATGTCACGCTGCTTGAGTTCGACGTGCAGTTGCGCGCCGATGCCGTGTTGCAGCGCAAGTTGCACAGTTTGCCGAACGTCACCGTGATCACCAGTGCGCAGACAACCGAAGTCACCGGCGACGGTCAGAAGGTCAACGGTTTGCGCTACAAGGATCGCCAGACGGACGAACTGCACACCGTGGAACTGGAAGGGATCTTCGTGCAGATCGGTTTGCTGCCAAATACCGATTGGCTCAAAGGCACCATCGAGTTGTCGCCGCGTGGCGAGATCATTGTCGATGCGCGTGGTGAAACGTCGGTGCCGGGCGTGTTCGCTGCCGGTGACGTGACGACCGTGCCGTACAAGCAGATCGTGATCGCGGTGGGTGAGGGTGCCAAGGCTTCCCTCAGTGCTTTTGACCACTTGATCCGCACTTCCGCCCCGGCATGAACCCTGGCGCTGAAAACACAAAACCCCATGAGTGATCATGGGGTTTTTTTTGTGTTGATAAAGATCGCTGGCTGCGATCTTTTGACGTTAATTTACAGCGGCGTTGGCTGAATGATTTCGACCCAATAGGCATCCGGATCCTTGATGAATGCCAGGCTCTTCATGCGGCCGTCACTCAGGCGCTTCTGGAAATCGCAGCCCAGTGCTTCAAAACGTTCGCACGCGGCGACGATGTCCGGCACCGAGATGCAGATGTGGCCGAAACCGCGAGGGTCGGTATTGCCGTTGTGGTAGGCAAAGTCCGGATCGTTTTCGGTGCCGTGGTTGTGGGTCAACTCGAGGATGCCCGGGATCGACTTCATCCACTGGGTGCGCGCAGCAGCATCGGCCGGGATCTGGTTTTTATCGACCAGCGCCAGGAAGTACAGGCTGAACTCGGCTTCCGGGAAGTCACGCTTCTCTACCAGCGTAAAGCCCAGCACGCGGGTGTAGAAATCCAGGGACTTGGTGATGTCCTTGACCCGCAGCATGGTGTGATTGAAGACAAAATTCTGGGTGGCGGTGTCTGGCTGGGCGGTGACACCCGGGAAGCTGTTCAATTCGTGCAGGCTCATGGGCCCTCCGGAAAATATGTGGGCTAACGAATGGCGACAATGATACGCAAGGGCTCTGACATCGCCAAACCCAAACAGTCGGCTATTGCCTGACAGCCGGCCTGGGCCCAGACTTTGCGGATTAAATTCTGGGTGCTCATTGCAATGTTTCGAACCGGTAAATCGCTGCTCGTCCTGTTGGCATTGTTGTCAGGCATTAACCCTGCGTTCGCCGAAGCGCCGGCCATGACCTGGCCGGACGGCTGGCAGGTTGAAGTCATTCCTCCCGAAGCCGATTCGAAGGTCAGCCGCCAACGGGCGGTGAAGAATGATCAAGGTGGTACACCGGTCATGGTCATGGAGCTGACGGTGAGCCAGGTCGAAAACGATCATCAGGTAAACCTGGAAGGCGTGTTGCTGGAAATGCGCAAGGCTGTGCAAAAAGATTTCTTTGCGAGCGGTTATCAAAGTGTCTGTACACGCATTCGCGCGACGACACTGAGTCAATTGGCAGCACTGGAGACAACCTGCACCATCACGCAGAATGGCAGGCATGTGCTCTCTCAAACATTGGTCGCTGCGGTGGGTGCCGATAAAGCCTATGTTCTTTCATACGCCGGGCAGGCTGAGGCTTACAAGGCGAGCGAGGGAGAAATACAGGTCGCACGCAACAGCCTGAAACTTTAGTTGGCGGCGGCGACGTCGTGACACATGAAGAAAAATTTAGATACCCGAATGGATTAAGCACAAAGTTGATAGGCAATTAGGTAAGTGAGCGTGACCTCCCTGGATTTAGATGGCGCCCACAAAAAAAAGCCCTGCACTGGCAGGGCATTTTTATTGCTGCAAATGTTAGCCGCGCAGCCAGGAATCAACAGTAGCGGCGCCATATTGCTCTTTCCAGGCTTTCAGGCCGCGATGATTGCCGCCCTTGGTTTCGATCAGTTCGCCGGTGTGGGGGTTCTGATAAACCTTTACCACGCGAGCGCGGCGGGTTTTGGGCGCAGCGGCCTGCTGCAAGCCGGATTTGCTCGGGTTCGGATCGAGGATGGCGATGATGTCACGCAGGCTCTTGCCGTATGTTTTCATCAAGCCCTGGAGCTTCTCTTCGAATTCGATTTCTTTCTTGAGCCCGGCATCGTTCTTCAAGGATTCCAGCTGCTTGAGCTGTTCTTGAAGGGCTTTTTCGGCTGCACGAAATTCAGCGAGTCTGGACAATATCTTTACTCCAATAGTGTGTTTGGCTGATACCAACCGCGAACAAAGCTATAAGCCAAGAGCCTTGAAGCGACCCGGTGAGAATGGCTCACCTGCCAATTTACTGCAGGCATGAAAAATTGTAGTAGTTAATTGGCCAAGAGTAAATCCTGACTTTTTCTTCATGTAACAACAGTTGTATTTTTATTCGCGATGGCGCGTACAAGCGTTGTTTTATCGGTTAGTCCGTTAGTTAATAGTCACTTAATGCGCTAATGAACTCTGCACCAGACATCGGTTTGCCGTACAGATAACCCTGAAGGAAATTCACTCTTTGATCGCTCAGGTAGTCACTTTGCTCCTCTGTTTCCACACCTTCGGCAACCAGCGCCAGGTCGAGCTTGCCTGCCAGCTCGATGATGCTGTCCAGTATGTGACTGGAGAGCGTGTCGATGCCGATCATGGCGACAAAGCTCTGATCGATTTTCAGGAAGTCCACATTGAACTGACGCAAATAACCAAGGCTTGAATGACCGGTGCCGAAGTCATCAATGGCCATTTTTACCCCTAACTCATGAAGTTGCTCGAACAGTTGAAGGGTGGTCGCTGTCGGGGAAATCAATTCCCGTTCGGTCAGCTCCAGGACCAGGTGGACTGAGCCGGGCGCAAACGCGTCAAGGAATTCACGGCAATCTTTGACCAGCACCAGGTCCTGGCAATGACTGGCGGTGATGTTGATGCCGATATGAAAGGGCTCGCTGAAAGAGGCCGATTGCGGTGCGAGCAGGGCGGCGGTCTGTTTCATCAGCGAGCGGGTCATCGGTACGATAAGCCCGGTGTGTTCGGCAAACGGAATGAACAGGTCCGGACGCACCAGGCCTTCCTTTGGATGTTTCCAGCGCATCAGCACTTCGCAACCGGCCCAGCGTTTGCTGTCGCCATGCACAACGGGCTGGAAGTACGGAATGAACTCCGACGCCTCCAGTGCCCTTTGCATTTCATGGGTCGGCGACATTGCGCGCTTTTGCAGGAAGTGAACGATGGACCCGGAGATCACACCGAAAAAAATCAGCAAACTGAACAGGGGCGGGTATTCGCTGCTCATGTATCGCCAGGTTTCGCCTTCGGGGAAACCTGCCGAAACAGTAAAGGCATAGTTTTCGGACAGCTCAGTGCTCTGGGCGACCGGCAATTCTGGCCGTTCACCTTTGTGGACCTTGCCGTCCGCCGACAGCCAATCCGGGCCGACTTGCAGCAACAGTGTGGTCTTGCGACCGATCAGGCGCAGGATGTTGCTCAAGTGATAACCGTCCAGGGTCGTCAGCACGCCTTTCTTGCCTTCGCTGAGGCGATACACCAGCAACGCCGTATTGGGCGTCACCGGATTGCCGTTCATGAGCCATAACCCTCCGAGCGTGTAGTCGCCAGGGTTGACTACTTCGTGGTACTCGCCGAACAGCGAGCTGCAATACAGATCATCGCCCCAGACCAGATTGGTCGAGCGCACAAAAGGGCGGCGGGTGACTTGTTCGCGCAGGGCGAGCGTGACGTCTTTGCAGTTCTGGCCGGCCAGCGGCAGCAAGATCTGGGCTGCATGGGCCGTGTTATCGAGCATCAGATCGAACTGGCGAATCGCTTCGTGGGCGGTCTGTTCGGTGCCTTGTTTAAGCGTGCGCTCCGCCTGCCAATAGAGGATGACGGCCCCCAGCAGGATTGGAAGCAAACCACTGACCAGGGTGATAGCAACCCTGAGGTTGCGTTGGTGAGCTTTGGCTTTCAGTGGCATTCACAAAACCTGTTGCAATGATGTTGGGCTCTCAAAAGCTGGCAGGGCAGTAGGCCTCCCATAAAGAGTTCGGGTATGGCCATGATAGTTGGCCGTTGGCGGTTGTGCCGCTCGTTGATGCTCATCGGCTGCGGGTTGTCTGCCGGGCGTCGAACAAGCGTGACAGTCGAAGATACGTGATCGCGCCGCACCCTCGTTGCGCGAACGTATGACGATCCATGAGCAAAACCTGTCAAAACCATCCAGTGCAACAAACCCCTTGCGCGGTCACGGGAAAAGGGGATTTTATACAGAAGGCGGACAAACTGATTTACGCTGTGTAGAATCCGGTTACGCATACAATAATAATCGTCTTCTGGCAGCAGAAGCCTCGCCCGCAAGAGCCTTGGGTCGACAATGAAGATATTCGGGTTTCAACTGATCTACGGTGACTTCCTCGCCCGCAGCGTGCGGGGCATCTCCTGCGCGCCACCCACCGGTCTCAGCATTGCTAGCAACTAACCTTTGTTAATTGATAAGAATGATGAGGCGCCGACCATGGCAGATTTATACGAAAACCCAATGGGCCTGATGGGCTTTGAATTCATCGAGCTCGCTTCGCCGACCCCCAATACCCTGGAGCCGATCTTCGAGATCATGGGCTTCACCAAGGTCGCGACCCACCGCTCCAAAAACGTACACCTGTATCGCCAGGGCGCGATCAACCTGATCCTCAACAATGAACCCAACAGCGTGGCCTCGTACTTCGCCGCCGAACACGGTCCGTCGGTGTGCGGCATGGCGTTTCGCGTCAAGGATTCGCAAAAGGCCTACAACCGTGCGCTTGAGCTCGGTGCCCAGCCGATTCACATCGAAACCGGCCCGATGGAACTGAACCTGCCGGCGATCAAAGGCATTGGCGGCGCGCCGCTGTACCTGATCGACCGTTTCGGTGAAGGCAGCTCGATCTATGACATCGACTTCGTGTTCATTGAAGGCGTTGACCGTCACCCGGTCGGTGCAGGCCTGAAGATCATCGACCACCTGACGCACAACGTGTATCGCGGTCGCATGGCCTACTGGGCCAACTTTTACGAGAAGCTGTTCAACTTCCGTGAAATCCGTTATTTCGATATCAAGGGCGAGTACACCGGCCTGACTTCCAAGGCCATGACCGCGCCGGACGGCATGATCCGCATCCCGTTGAACGAAGAATCGTCCAAGGGCGCCGGTCAGATCGAAGAGTTCCTGATGCAGTTCAACGGCGAGGGCATTCAGCACGTTGCGTTCCTGTCCGATGACCTGATCAAGACCTGGGATCACCTGAAAAGCATCGGCATGCGCTTCATGACCGCGCCACCGGAAACCTACTACGAAATGCTCGAAGGCCGTTTGCCGAACCATGGCGAGCCGGTGGGCGAACTGCAGGCGCGGGGCATTTTGCTGGACGGTTCGTCCGAGTCGGGCGACAAGCGCCTGCTGTTGCAGATCTTCTCGGAGACCCTGATGGGGCCGGTGTTCTTCGAGTTCATCCAGCGCAAGGGTGATGACGGTTTCGGCGAAGGTAACTTCAAGGCGCTGTTCGAATCGATCGAGCGGGACCAGGTGCGTCGTGGTGTGTTGACCACTGACTAAGCGGGTGTAAATGTAAAAAAACCGGTCCTTTGTGACCGGTTTTTTTTAGGTTCTGCGCTGTCGGACCAAATGCTTGAACCCTTCAAACACCAACACCAGCACCGCCATCCAGATCGGGATGTACGTCAGCCACTCGCCGGGCTTGATGCTTTCCCCCAGCAACAACGCCACGCCCAACAGCAGCACCGGTTCGACATAGCTCAACAGCCCGAACAGGCTGAAGGGCAGCAAGCGGCTGGCGATGATATACACCACCAGTGCCGACGCACTGATCACGCCCAGCACCGGAATCAACAGCGACAGCCACGGATGCTGCTCGAACACGCCGAAACCTTGCTCGCCACTCTGCACGAACCAGAATGCCACGGGCAGCGTCAACGCCATGTCCAGCCACAAGCCGCCGAGATTGTCCGCCGCCAAGCGCTTGCGCAGAACGAAATAGGTCGGGTAGCCGATGCACACCAGCAGCGTCGCCCAGGAAAAACCGCCGACCTGATACAACTCATTGACCACCCCGAGGCACGCGAACACCACGGCGACTTTTTGCAGGTACGAGAGACGTTCGCCATAGGCGATGCGCCCGGTCAGAACCATGGTCAGCGGCAACAGGAAATAGCCGAGGGAGACATCCAGGCTGTAACCGTTGAGCGGTGCCCACATGAACAGCCAGAGTTGTACGCCGAGCAGGGCGGAAGAGGCGATCAGGCCGCCGATCAATTTTGGCTTGGCGACCGCGCGCCGGACCAACTCGACCACGCGTTTCCATTCGCCGGACACCACCATGAACACGGTCATGCACGGCACCGTCAGCAACATGCGCCAGCCGAAAATTTCCACACCGCTCAATGGAGTGAGCAGCGAGGTGTAGTAATACATGACGGCAAACAGCACCGAGGCTGAAACCGATAGAGCGATACCTTTAGACAAGCTGTCCTCGCGAGGTTGAAGGTGAAACGGGGGGCGGAGGATACGTGGTTTTAGCCGTGATTACTGATCAACAATCACCTCCGTAGGCGGATTCTGTAGGAGCCGGCTTGCTGGCGATCCAGACGACGCGGTATGGCACGCCGCCTTCGCCGGCAAGCCAGCTCCTACAGAGGATGAGTTTCGTCAGGCAATGCGTGGTTTGCGCCCCGACACAAAATGGCTCACATCATTGAACCCCGGTGTCGAGGCATGCCCCGGCGTCACCAGCGAATCAATGAACGCCTCGTCTTCGGCGGTGATTTCAACCGTTTGCGCCTTAGTGTAGGCGTCCCACTGAGCTTCGGTGCGGGGCCCGACGATGGCCGAAGCGACCGCGCTGTTGTTCAACACCCAGGCGATGGCGAATTCAACGATGCCCACGCCGCGCTGTTGGGTGTACTGCTGGATTTGCTGGGCGATGCGCAACGATTCGACACGCCATTCGGTTTCCAGAATTCGTTTGTCCGCACGTCCGGCGCGGCTGGTGGCGTCCGGTTTCACGTCCGGCGCGTACTTGCCGCTGAGCACACCGCGTGCGAGCGGACTGTAAGGCACCACGCCAAGACCATAATTTTGTGCGGCGGTGATTTGCTCGGTTTCCGCCTGGCGGTTGACGATATTGTACAGCGGTTGGCTGATCACCGGCCGGTCGACGCCGAGCTGGTCGGCAACGCGAATGACTTCTGCGATGCGCCAGCCACGATAGTTCGATAAACCCCAATAGCGGATTTTGCCCTGGCGAATCAAATCGCCGATGGCCGACACCGTGACCTCCAGCGGTGTGTTGTGGTCTTCGCGGTGCAGGTAATAGATGTCGAGGTAGTCGGTGCCCAGGCGCGTCAGGCTGGCGTCGATGCCGTTGAAGATGTGCTTGCGGTTCAAGCCGCTGCGGTTCGGCACGCCGTCCACCGGACCGAAACCGACCTTGGTGGCGAGTACCCATTCATGGCGGTGGCTGGCGATGGCCTCGCCGACGATTTCTTCGGAGCGACCGTTGGTGTAGACGTCCGCCGTGTCGATGAAATTGATGCCCTGGTCCCAGGCCTTGGCGATGATCCGCAGGGAATCTTCAGTGCTGGTCTGTTCGCCGAACATCATGGTGCCCAGGGTCAGGGTGGACACCTGCAGACCTGAATGACCCAGCGTGCGATAGCTCATGAGCACATCCTTTTACCAGTGGGAAAGGCTCAATCAGATACCAGAACCATTGCCGGGAGCAAACGCAAATCTCAAACACACTCCAATCAACTGTAGGAGTGAGCCTGCTCGCGATGACGGAGTATCAGCCAACATCCATGTTGACTGTGAAACCGCTATCGCGAGCAGGCTCGCTCCTACAGGGGAAATGGGTGGTGATCAGGCGCGGCCACGGCGGAACGTCGGGAACCACTGCGAGAGGTATAACACCACGCCCGGGAAGAACCCGGCTTCGGCCGCGCCCGTGAACAGGCGCAAGGTGTAGAACTCGGTCGGCGTGGTGACGAACAACAGGCACGTCGACAGCGTGCCCCAGGTGATCATCATCAGCGCGATCCAGCGCCGTGGGCCGAACTTGGTCAGGGCCAGGTTGCTCGGCACGCCGCACAGCACGTAGCCGATAAAGAAGATGCCGGCGCCGAGGCCGTACACCGTTTCGCTGAACTTCAGCGCATCGAGCATCTGCAACTTGGCAAATCCAACGTTCACCCGGTCGAGGTAGTTGAACAGGTAGCAGATGAAAATGAAGGGGATCAAACGCAGCGTAATGCGTTTGTAGACGGCGTTTTTATCGTCAGCGATGGCCTGGGACGCTACGGCGCTCTGTGACATGGCGGCTCTCTCTTTATTATGATTTTTTGCGATGCAAAGGGTAACGTTGATCGCCCTGAGAGTCTCGGCCACCGTAATGGTTGCTGTCTTTGTGCCTGCGCACAGGGTTTGCGAGTCAGCCCTGTGCGGGTGAACAAGCCGTTCCATCCATGTCTTCAAGGATCACGCACATGTTTGAACTCGATCACGACCTGGCCCAGGACATCGTCGACCGGGCGATGGCCATCCTGCCGTACAACGTCAACGTTATGGACAACCAAGGGCTGATCCTCGGCAGCGGCGAACCGGAGCGGGTCAACACTCGCCACGAAGGCGCGCAACTGGTGTTGGCCAACGGCCGCGTGGTCGAGATCGACGCGCAAACCGCGATTCATCTCAAGGGCGTGCAGCCGGGCATCAACTTGCCGCTGATGCTCGATCAACGCTTGATCGGCGTGCTCGGCATCACTGGTGAACCCGAGCAACTGCGCACCTACGCCGCGCTGGTACGCATGACCGCCGAAATGCTGGTGGGCCAGCGCAACCAGCAGGCCGAGCAACAATGGCGGCGCCAGCGTTGCGATGACCTGTTGGCGCTGCTGCTCAGTGACGCCGGCAGTTCGCCGCGCTTGATCGACGAGGCACAGCAACTGGGTTTGAAACCGCACATGACCCGCGTGCCGTACTTGTTTGAATTGGCTTTGGAACACGGGCCGGGGCAAACCGTCGAGGCGCTCAGCGCCTGGCTGACGACCCGTTATCCCGACAGTTGGTGCGTGAGTTCAGCCAAGTCTTCGCTGCTCTGGTGCCGACCGGCCAGCCAATCCATCGAGAATGACCGCTTGCTGGATAAGCTCGATGGCCTGGGCTGGAACATCCTGCGCCTCGCCGTGGGCGGGCAGGCCGATGGACTGACAGGTTTACGCCGTTGCTATCGTCGGGTCGGTGACTTGTTGGCTTACGGGCGTGATGTGTTGCCAGACTCACGACTGCTGACCCTCAACCGCTATCGCCTGCCCGTGATGCTCTGGCGTCACCGTGACGACGATGCTCTTGACGAGTTACTCAACCCGCTGCGCAAAGTCATCGCCAAGGACAGCAATGGCCAATTGTTGGCTACGCTACGCAGTTGGTGTGACCACGACGGTCAAAGTCAGGCCTGCGCCGATGCGTTGGGGATTCATCGCAACAGCCTGCGTTATCGGATGGAACGGATTGCTGAACTCAGCGGCGTCGACCCATTGCGCCTCGACGGCATGTTGGCGTTGTACCTGAGCGTGCAGCTACTGCCCCAGACCGATACACATATCCCGTAGGCGCTGCCGCAGTGAGCGTGTGTGCCTTTGGTTTTGTAGAAATGAACAATAATCCTCAAAACCGCTTGTGCACCGGACCGGCGTTATTGTTCAGGGTGGCTGGCAGCATATGGAGATTGGAACAGGAGAATTCCCATGAAAATAGTGATCGCCCCCGATTCGTTCAAAGACAGCCTCAGCGCACAAGGCGCAGCCGATGCCATTGCCAAGGGGTTGACCGAGGTCTGGCCGGATGCACAGTTGATCAAATGCGCGATGGCCGATGGCGGGGAAGGGACTGTCGCGGCGATTCTTGCAGTCTGCGGTGGCGAACTGCGCCACATCGTGGTGAGAGGACCACTGGGCACACCCATGAACGCCAAGTGGGGCTGGTTACCTGACAGCCGCACCGCCATCATCGAAATGGCCGAAGCCAGCGGCCTGCAATTGGTGCCGCCGGGTGAGCGCGACGCATGTATCAGCAGCACTTACGGCACGGGCGAGTTGATTCGCGAGGCGCTGAAGGCCGGTGCAAAACGGGTGATTCTGGCGATTGGTGGCAGCGCGACCAATGACGCTGGTGCCGGCGCGATGCAGGCGTTAGGGGTGCAACTGTCCGATGGCCAGGGTATGCCGCTGGCACCGGGCGGGCTCGCGTTGGCGCGATTGACGCACATCGACCTCAGTGACCTCGACCCGCGCCTGGCCGGTGTGCGGTTCGACATCGCGGCAGACGTAGACAACCCGCTGTGCGGCCCCCACGGTGCCTCGGCGATTTTCGGCCCGCAGAAAGGCGCTTCGCCGGAGCAGGTTGAACAGCTGGATCAAGCGCTGGACCATTTCGCTGGGCTCTGTGCAAAAACTTTGAAAAAAGATGTACGCGACGAACCGGGCAGCGGGGCGGCGGGCGGTTTGGGGTTTGCCGCCAAGGCGTTTTTGGGGGCGCAATTCAAGTCCGGGGTGGACGTGGTCGCGGAAATGGTGGGTCTGGCTGAAGCGGTCGCGGGCGCCGATCTGGTGATCACCGGCGAGGGCCGTTTCGACGCGCAAACCCTGCGCGGCAAAACACCCTTTGGTGTGGCGCGCATTGCCAAGGCACACGGCGTGCCGGTGATCGTCATCGCCGGAACATTGGGCGAGGACTATCAAGAGTTGTACGAGCATGGCATCGATGCCGCGTTTTCCCTGTCGAGTGGGCCGATGACCTTGCAGGAAGCCTGTGACCAGGCGCCGCGGTTGCTCCGTGAACGGGCGAGAGATATTGCTCGCGTGTGGCGGCTGGCATCACGACCGGTTTGATTGGCCTGTGGCGAGGGAGCTTGCTCGCGCTGGGTTGTGTAACAGCCCCAAAACGACGGCTGCTGCGCAACCGAACGGGAGCAAGCTCCCTCGCCACAAAAGCCCTGCTTCTGTGAGCCGCTCTATTCGGGTGGGTCGATCTGGTCCAGCAAGCGGTTGGCGGTGATCTCCGCCAGCATCACGCTGTTGGAAATGCCCAGCAGGGCAATGCGCGATCCACCGTCCAGCAAGTCCACCAAGTGATGCACCATCACATCCACCGACGCCAGTGTCTCGACCAGGTATACCGCGAGGGTTTCGCTCGTGGCTTGCGGGTCGACTATGAACAGCGTGCTGGGTGTGCGCGGGGTGGCTTTGATGTCGGCGGTGGAGGGGAAGTGGAAATCGAGGGCGCGTTCGGCGGCTTCGTTGAGTTTGGTGGAGTCGGGTTCGTAGGGGGAGGTCGGATCGGTGTCCGGCGGGTTTGGGGTTACCTTGAACATGGCGAAGCTCCTAGAGAAATGGAGCGGCCACCTTTCGCTGCGAAACGAAAATAAGGTGGCAGCTGTACGCAGGTTCGCAGACCAGGACTCTAGGAACCCGGCAGACCCGAAGGTCTCCCACGCACAGCCGCCATGACATGAGTGGCAGATCTATCTGCTCACGGATGGACGAGGTTGTGCGACTAGAGATTGCCCGGGCTGCGAAACCCGATCACTGACAATCAGTGACCCGAATCAAGTTACCGACGACCCCCAAGGCGCACAAGCCGGCGGATTCTGGCGTACCCGTAGGCAACGGCGCAAGGTCTTGTAGCTTTCATCAAGTAACCTACAGCGCTTTTAAACAAGCACTCTGCAGCGCTGTTGGGCGTGCGGTTTAACATCGCGCCTTACGCCTTCAAAACATCGCACCAACGGGAAAAACGAAGCCGTTTTTCTGCGCTATCCAACATCCACTGTATCAATAGCCACCTGTCAACTTTGACAGTTTCGCGTTTTCGTCAGCGCGCGCTTAATCAGCCCAGAAACATTTTGGCCTGACGCGCGACGGGATCGATTTGTACCTGCCACAGCCAGGCAATCAGCAACTCAATGGCCATGGCGGTGCCCATGGTTCAACTGGCGTGTGAGGAGAAAAAGCATGGCAAATGAACAAAGCAAGCGCGAACGGGCAGCGGCCAATCGCGCCTATCTGAAAATGCGCAGTGACTATCGTGCAAGTCTCGTAGAGCTACCGTTTGAGAGCGATCCAGCAGATTTTGCCGATGGCGCCAAGACAATCCTGCACGGCCCCAGGCTCTTCACCAATCAAAAGCTGACTGTAAAGATCCCGCGCTGGACCGGTACTCCGCCTCCCACTGGCTCGGACGTCGTTGAGCTGTTGTTGGACAAAGGCGATGGCAACGGCTTTGTCAAAGTCGATGAGCACACCTTCACCAGGCCGTCGGGCCAGCCCGATTTCGCGGAAACGTTTCCGTATCCCATGGAGATCAGCGCGGGAGATCTGCCGCGAGACGAGAGTTGCGAGCTCAAGTACCACATTTACTATTACAACGGTAGCGATGATGGGTGTGATCCAGTCACGTTTTATTGCGACCAAGTCAAACCCTACAACGGCGATGCACCTGCGGCGTTGACGCTGACTAATCCATTGTTGGATGACACCAATTTGCCCGCCGGCGGCAAGCTCGAACTCACCCTTCCTCCTGGCTATGAGGGTGGCTCCCCGGCATACGAATGGAGGGCCGGGGATTGGATCTTTGTTTATCTGGTCGATGCTAACGCCATCCCTGAAGACCCCAGTAAAACGACGCCTATTTACGCGGCCGTCGCTCCGGATCCAGGCACGGCAGGCGCCAAGGTTGAAATAGACGCCGACAAGATTCGGGCCCTCGGTGATACCGAGGGTGTTTTTATCTATGTATTGAGAGATACCGCCCTCAACGACAGTGTCGTGTCTCTTTGGACGAAGGTGAGCCTTACTTTCGGGTCGTTACCCACAGGCCTGACCCCTCCCACAGTGCCACAAGCCGACCCCGGGCCATTGCTGTTTGAGCATGCGATGGTGGGTGTGAGTGTCTGGATTGATCGATACACGGGGTTCAAAAACGGCGACAGTGTTGAGCTCACATGGGGCAGCACTGTTGTGGTGAAAGATTTTTACATTCCCGACAATGGCAGTCAGAAGTTTGAAGTGCCCGTGCCTTCGAGGGACATATTGCTGGAATATGGGGCAACGACCACGGGCGCAAAGGATACGGCTGTCAGCTACAGGGTTTTTCGCAAAGGCCGACCCTTTGTAGCGCCAAGCACGACCATCAAAGTCAACTTTGAGGTAGCGATTCCCTGGTTGCCGTGGCCGCCTGAGGAGGGCTGGCCTAATCCGCCTCTTCCGATTCATCCGAGTTTGTTGCTAGGCGAAGTGCAAAACCACGATAGAACCAGGTTCGATGAATTGACGCGTGCTGACAAAAACGAGGACGCATTTTTCGTATTCACGTGGTACGCCGAGGCGGTGAACGGGCATGTCGTCGACTTCTACTGGAATGGCACGCTGGTGACCGAAGCAAAGCTCACGTTCGATGACACGGCTTCGCCTGGTCCGGGCCACAAACCCGGCGAAGAGGTAGAGGTCGTTATCCCATGGGCGCGCATCCAGGACGGTAAGAACGGTCCATCGATCCCGGTGCAATATTCGATCAGCAAGGCCGGGCTTGAGAACGACTTGCCTTCGCCCATCACCTCGGTCGATGTCAATGCAATTACGATCGAGCTGCCCCCCGCCAGTTTCCCCTCCATCCCAAGCGGCACCTGGCCCAATTGCAAATCGCTGGAGGCCAACGGGGATTTGAGGGTGGCGATACCTGACCTCAGCGCATTGCTCAAAAATGGCGACAAGATCCACGTTGTGTTTACACCCATGACGGGTGAAGACCTGAGCGATCCGGAGGCGCCCATCAAAGACGCGGAGTTTGAAGACGATTTTGTCCTGGGAACGGATGGGGAGATCACCGGTTTCGAATTTCTGGTGACGCCTTACGCCACGCATATCCAACCGCTGTACGACGACACCGGTGCTACCAGCAGAAGAGGACGTATGAAAATCCAATACTTCTTCAATGACGGCACTGAAGATATCGGATCGGAACCGCTCACCCTCGTGACGGCATTCCACGACGGGTCAGGCGCTTGCCCGATTACGCCTTAATAAGGGTGTATCAGGTCAGGAACACGGGTGCGTAGTGACCGTGTTCCTGTCCATAGCGTTTTGAAGTGATCTTGCTCAGAGTGATATTGAGCGAATCGTTCAAACAAAGAGATTACTCCTACATCTTCTGGTGAGGAGGGTGTTTAGGATCGCCGCCTTTGAACGTTCAGGCCAGGCAACTTGCGAAGTTTGGCGGAACGTTGTGCAAGCGTACTTTTCGCCCAGGAGCTTTTCATGTCAGTAGGTCCGCACTTTGCCGTTTCACCCCTTGCGCGAGTGCTCAAACTCGCCACCTTCACGCCCCTATTATTGATAAGCCCCGTAGGGTTCGCGCAGACCATTATTATTGACGGCGTAGCGCAGACCATCGGCAGCAATGCGCCGGCTCGCGACGACTACCAGGTCCGAAATGCGGGTAGCCTGACGGCAAACAGCGCCAGAACTTCGCAGATTCGTGCCCAAACAGGGTCGAGTGTCCAGCTCAACAACACGCAAGTCACCGCGCTTGGGACCAGTGTGGGTGTCGATCTGTCCGCCAGCCAGGCGACTATCGCCAACAAGAGCACGGTGGTGAGTAGCACGACCGGGTTGCGTGTGGGACGAAGCCCCAATGGAGGTTCGCAAGCGACCGTCAACGATAGCCAGATCAGTGGCGGAGCAGTCGGGGCCATCCTCAGCGCTCAAAGTCAGCTTATTCTTGAAAACGAGGCCAAGGTGACTGGCAGCAATGCCGACAGTATTGGTATTAGCAGTTTCGGCGGCAAGATCTCCGCTACGGGTAGCGAAATAGTGGGTGGGCTTAACGGGATCAGCCTGTTAGCCGATCAAAACTTGCCGGCCGATAACGCAATTATCCTCAATAGCTCTCAGGTCGAAGGCCTCACCGGTTCGGCCATTCTCGTCGATGGCCAAACCCAGACCAACACCGAGCGGGTCAACATCCAGGTCAACAACGGTTCCACCCTGAAGGGCGGCAATGGCACGCTGCTGGAGGTCATTAACGGTTCTTCTGCCAACTTTAACGTTGATAACAGCCAGTTGGTGGGCGACATCAAAGTAGCCGATGGCGCGAGTGCCAACGTCGTTCTCGACAACAACGCAAAACTGACTGGACGCCTGGAAAATGTCGAAAACCTGGCGGTTAACAACAAAGCCCTCTGGGTGATGGTCGAAGATGGTCAGGTGCAGAACCTGACGTTGAATGGTGGCGGTGTCCAATTCGGCAATCCAGGTGAGTATTTCAAACTGTCCGTGGAAACCCTGGGGGGCGAGGGCGGCACGTTCCACATGCACAACGATTTCACTACCGGGGAAATCGATACGCTTAAGGTGACGGGAGAGGCCCGCGGGAACCATACGATAGCGCTCGAGAGTCAAGGTACCGAGCCAGAAAACGCAGGTGCAACGCCCGTCGTTGAAATCGGCTCGGGCGATGCGACGTTTGTCCTCGAAGGCGGTGAGGTAAACCTTGGGGCCTTCTCCTATGATTTGATCAAGCTGGGTGATAACCAATGGGTTCTCAACACCGCCAGCCGGGTCATCAGCCCGGGCACTCAATCGGTGATGGCGCTGTTCAATGCCGCGCCGACGGTTTGGTACGGCGAACTCAGCACACTGCGCAGCCGCATGGGTGAAGTCCGCATGGACAACGGCAAGGCCGGTGGCTGGATTCGTGCCTACGGCAACAAGTACGACGTCAGCGCCAGTTCCGGCGTGGCGTTTCAGCAGACCCAGCAAGGTTTGTCGTTCGGTGCCGACGCGCCACTGCCGCTGGGTGACGGGCAATGGCTGGTCGGTTTGATGACCGGTTACAGCAAGTCCGACCTGAACATGAGCCGGGGTACGAGCGGTGAGGTCGACAGTTACTACGTCGGTGCCTACACCACTTGGCTGGACGCGCCGAGCGGTTACTACTTTGATGGTGTTTTGAAGTTCAACCGCTTCCAGAACTCATCGGATGTACGACTCAGTGACGGCAAAAAAACCAAGGGTGACTACAACAACAATGGTGTTGGCGCGTCGCTTGAATTCGGGCGGCATATCAAACTGGAAGACGGTTTATTTATGGAGCCGTTCGGGCAGTTGGCGGGCTTGATTGTTGAGAGCGCCGATTACGATCTGGATAACGGCTTGGCCGCCGAAGGCGATCGCGCACAGTCCTTGCTCGGCAAACTTGGCGTTACGGTAGGGCGTGATTTCGTGCTGGGTGAAGGCAAGAAGATTCAGCCGTATGTGCGTGCCGCTTATGTTCATGAGTTCGCTTCGAACACGGATGTAGAGGTCAACAACAATCGCTTCAACGCTGATCTGTCCGGTTCTCGTGGTGAGTTGGGTTTAGGCATTGCCATGACGCTGACCGACAAGGTCGCCGTTCACGCCGATTTCGATTACAGCAATGGCGACAAGATCGAGCAGCCCTGGGGTGCCAACGTGGGTGTGCGTTACAGCTGGTAATGGCTTGATTTGAATCAACCCGTCAGGGACGACGGGCGTACCTGAAGTTCAAAGTTCTTTTCTCGCGTGAGAGGACAAACCCTGAACCTTCTCCGCGCTTTTTCGAGGAGTCTTGTTCATGGTCGTGTTCAATCGTCGTCAACGCACTGAAGATCTGTTGCCCAAGCCTGTAATAGATGAATTGCTGCCGGACTTGCCGGGTGCCGAGACCGGATTATTACCGGTGGCGTCAACGGGGGGCGACTTGAAGGTCTGGTTCTCGGTGCCACCTCTTGCTGAACCGAGCAAGGGTGAAACAGCAAGGCTGTTCGTAGATAACCAGGCTAACCCGATTGACGAACGTGAATGGAACGCCCCCATTGATGACGCCGACAAGTTTCTGGTGTTGCCCAGCAACTGGTTGCGCAACAACGATTGGGAACACCGTCTTTACTACCAGTACATTGTTTTCAATGGCGCCGACCCATACTCAAAAGAATTGGTGATGACCCTCGACACCGAGACGCCTGTTCTGGCGACTGACAGCAAACTGATATTCCCTTCTGAAGTACTCCCCCCCAACAAACTCACCGCCCACTACCTCGAACAACATAACGATGAGGTGAAAGCCGAACTTCCGGCTTATACAACACCCCGCCCCTGGGACCGTATTACCTGGTATTGGGGGGAGACCCCGGGCAACGAGAATGAGGGCGGGGTCAAAGAGCTCGATGACAAGAGCTTCGAGGAGCCGATAGTCGTCACAATCAAAGGGTCGTTGATACGGGAGCGCGGGGATGGCATGCGTTATGTCTGGTACACGGTGGCCGACCGCGCCGGTAACGAAAGTCGCGATTCTGCGGTCGTCGAGCTGGATGTTGCGGCCACGCCGATTCCGCGGAAGTTGCCATGGCCGTCTGTCGAGAACGCATCGGGTTCTAACGTAGAGCAAACGCTGGATCCGTTGTTTGACGTCACCGGCGCCGTCGTCGAGGTGCCGGAGGGCGCAGACGTGTATCCGGGAGAGTTGATACGGGTGAAATGGGGGGTGCCGGGAACATGGGGTGCTGTCGAGGTTGACGAGCCGATCTCCGAAGGGCAGCGGCGGTATCAGATCAAGATGGAGTCGTTGGCCGCTCAAATCGGCAGAACATTGTCGGTGACTTACAGCGTCATCGATGACAAAGGTGTCGAACATCCTTCCGATCCCCGTAGATTGAAGGTGCTAACCCTGCCCAGTAATCGACTCGAAGCAGTCAGATGCGAGGGTCTTTCCGGCGGTGATTTGAGTTTCAAAAATGTTCCGGAAGAAGGCGCACGCTTGACGCTAAAGTCCTGGCCACTGATGACGACGGATCATTGGGTCATGATCACCATGACCGGTGTCGATAAACAAACGGGGCAAGACTCGGTGTTCAATGCAGTTGCCAGACGGGCGGTCACGGAGCAAGAAATCATTGTCGGAATTGGCATGGAAACCGAGATTCGAGTACCCAAAGAGTTTTTGAATACGCTCATGCGCTATGAACCGTTATCGGGCAGGGTTTATACGAGCTTTGATGGCGGACAAACATGGCCGCCAATGCCGGCGCCCAATTTTCCGATACTGGACTTG